>JADFRU010000203.1:0-4055 GCA_022561115.1 Chloroflexota bacterium
AGACATTGGCCGTGAGACAGCTGATGCCCGATCAGGCGGACCACGTTTGGGCCGTTCCCGGCCGGACCTGCTCGAACCCGGCGGCGCGCACCGAGACCATCATGCCGGTTAGCGACGCCGGCCGAAAAATCGGCGGACTCGGTTCGGCAAGGAGTCCTGGAAATTAACCACCTCTCCCCGCCAGCGTTTCTCGTCAGGCTGTTTGCGGGAACGGGCAAAGTAGGAGATGTACCCGACGACAAAAAGCAGGGCGCCGACCGTGGCCAATGGCAGGAAGAGCGGTTTCACGATCCACCCGACGGCTATCAGGGCAACTCCGACCAACATCAGGGTGCCTGAACTGAACGAGAAGCGCCGGCGCGTTGACGTCACACGCCTGGTCACTGAACGCACCCGGTCCGTCCGGCGGGCGCGCCGGTCATCACGATCAAGGATCTCTTCTATCTCTTTTTCGTACCGTCGCGGCATAGTGCGTCTCCGCGGGCGGTCGTCCCCAGTATCCCGCCCTTAAAACCCCTGTGAGTCACGATGCTAGATGCGCCGATCAGCGCGGTCAACTACTTTTACAGGCCTCCGGTTGGCAGGCCCCGGATTGGACTCCTGCCATGTTTCGAGCTAGCATAACTTGCAGACCCCCACCGGGGGGGTATGGGTGTGACAATTGTAATTCCCGGATCTTTCCATGTTCGAAGAAACCAAAAAAGACGCCACGAATCGTATTTCGTACATCGAGGGCCACCTGGCGGGCGTCAAAAAGATGATCGAGGAGGAACGCTACTGCGTCGATATCCTCAAGCAGACTTACGCCATCCGCCGGGCAATCGAGAAACTTGAGACGAAACTGCTGGATGGCCACCTCCACTCGTGCGTCGTCCAGGGCGTCCGCGAGGGGCGCGCGGACGAAGTACTGGATGAGCTCGTTGAGCTATATGCACTGGCGAACAAGTAACCATGACAACTTCTGAGAAAACGGAAACAAACGCAAACGCCAGCGGACTCACGTCCCTGACCATGCCGATCACCGGCATGACCTGCGCCGCCTGCGTAATGCACGTTGGCAAGGCTCTGCGTGAGGTTGACGGGGTTATCGATGCCGAAGTCAACCTGGCGACTGAACGCGTCACGGTGCGACTCGATCCCGGCGTGACGAACCCGGACGATCTTGTGAAGGCCGTGGAAGATGCGGGCTACGGGGCCGTCTCTGAAACGGTCACGCTGTCGCTCAGCGGCATGACCTGCGCCGCCTGCGTGGGGCACATAGAAAAAGCGCTCAACTCCGTCAACGGCGTCGTCACAGCCAGCGTCAACCTGGCGACTGAACGCGCAACCGTTGAATACTTCCCCGCCACCGCAGACCTGGGCGCCCTCCGCACCGCAGTGTCCGATGCCGGTTACTCCGTTGAAGCGGTGGTAGACGACGGCCAGTCGCGTCCGGACGAGGAAGCGCGCCGGGCGGCAAGGGTCCGCTACCTCAGGATTCGCGTCACGGCGTCGCTAACGGCCGCCGTCGTGATGATGCTGACCATGCAGTACCAGTCGGTATCGGCCCTCGAGGACATCTCGCCGACCCTGGTGAACGTTTTCCTGCTCGCCCTCGCCACGCCGATCCAGTTCTGGGCCGGCAAGGAGTTCTACACCGGCGCATGGTCAGCGCTCAAACACCGCACCTCAAACATGAACACGCTGATCGCCATCGGCACGTCCGTAGCGTTTGCGTACAGCGTGGCCGCCACCGTATCCAGGGACACTTTTGAGGCGTCAACCCTGTTCGGTGGGCACTCGACAGGCACGTATTTCGATGTAGCCGCAGCGATCATCGGACTGATCCTTCTCGGCCGGTTCCTGGAGGCCAGGGCACGCGGACGCACATCCGACGCCATCAAGAAGCTGGTCGGCATGCAACCCCGGACAGCGCTGGTCGCGCACGGCGATGAACTTGTCGAGACACCGATCGAAAACGTTGTCGAGGGCGACCTGCTCGTCGTCAGGCCCGGTGAGCGGATCGCGGTTGACGGACTGATCGTCTCTGGAACGACCTCTATCGACGAGTCGATGATGACCGGGGAGAGTATCCCCGTCGAGAAAACTGTCGACGACAAGGTGTTCGCCGGTACGGTCAACGGGCACGGGAGCATCCGCTTCGCTGCGACCGGCGTCGGGAGAGAGACCCTGCTGTCCCAGATCATCAAGATGGTGGAGGACGCCCAGGGTTCGCGTGCTCCAATCCAGCGGCTGGCGGACACGATCACCGCCCGGTTCGTGCCGGTGGTTCTGGTGATCGCCACCACCGTATTCGTCACCTGGTCATTTATCGGCCCGGCGCCCGTCTACGTCAACGCCCTGCTCGCCACCGTGGCCGTTCTGGTCATCGCCTGCCCCTGCGCGCTCGGGCTGGCGACCCCCACGGCCGTCATGGTTGGCATGGGACGTGGCGCTGAAAGCGGCATCCTGATCCGTAACGCGGAGGCGCTGGAGACGGCCCACAAGCTTGAAGTCGTCGTGTTCGACAAGACCGGCACGCTCACAGAGGGGCACCCGCGCGTCGCCTCGGTCCGGGTGTTCGGTGTGTCGGAAGACGCGTTATTTGAGGCCGCAGCGGCTGTCGAACGCCCATCCGAGCACCCGCTTGCAGCGGCCGTGCTGGAGGAGGCTTCCTCACGCGGGCTGAAGGTTCTCGAGGCATCGGATTTCGAGGCCGTCGCCGGACGCGGCGTTCGCGGAACGGTGGACGGACAGGTTGTGCTCGCCGGGACCGCAGCGTTCCTTGCGGACGAAGGCGTGCGCACGTCAGACGCTGAGTCTGACATCACCACGCTGACCACCAACGGTGAGACGCCGCTGGTCATCGCTCGCGACGGCGCCCTTCTCGGCGTGATCGGGGTTGCGGACCGGGTTAAGTCCGAAGCGCGACAGGCGGTCGCCGATCTGAAATCGCTCGGGATAGAACCCGTCATGCTCACCGGAGACAATCGCCGGACCGCAGAGGCGGTCGCGCGACAGGTCGGCATCGAGAATATCGTGGCTGAAGTCATGCCGGGGGACAAGGCGGACGTGATAGCGCGGTTCCAGGCAGAAGGTCGGCGCGTGGCGATGGTGGGAGACGGCATCAATGACGCACCGGCGCTGGCGCTGGCCGATGTCGGCATCGCGATCGGTACCGGGACCGATGTGGCCATCGAAACGGCCGATGTCACCCTGATGCGCGGTGACGTCCGGGATGTGGGCGCCGCCATCCGCCTGAGCCGGTCCACGATGCGCACCATAAAGCAAAACCTGTTCTGGGCGTTCTTCTACAACGTGGCCCTGATCCCGGTGGCCGCCGGGGTCCTGTACCCGATCTGGTCCGATGGAAGCGTGCCGTCCCTGTTGCAGCCGATCCTCGGGAACAACGGCGTGCTGAACCCGATCGCGGCCGCCGGAGCGATGGCCATTAGCTCGGTCACGGTCGTGCTCAACTCGCTGCGACTGGGACGCAAGCCGGTGTCAGAATACCGGCCTCCAACGGGCGGCGAAATGGTAGGGGAGCCTGTCATGGCGGCGCGCTAAAAGATCGTTCCAACAGTTCCCTCTCCCGGCGGGAGAGGGTGAGGGTGAGGGAGAAGCCAAATCGTGCTGTCGCGTTGAACCGCGTCCTAAACCGGCTCGACCGCCGCCAGCCGCGTCTTCGTCGCATCGTCCGCGAAACGCTCGACCGCCTCGACATCGTTGAAAATGCCACCGGTGCAACTGTCAACCGTCTGCATGGCGAGCAGCGTTGCCGCCTCTACGTAACTGTCCGGGGGCGGCATCTTTGAATGGGGCGTACTGCCGCCGACCTGGCCCGGCGCACGTCCGAAACGGATGCCCGGGGTGTCGATGCCGCCGACCGGCTTCAGCGCGTTCACGGCGATGCCGTCGTCCTTCATGTCGTTGGCAAGCCCGCGCGTCATCGCCTCAATGGCCAGCTTGGTGGCCCCGTAGTGCGAAAGCCCGCGGTCTGCGGCGACGGACGAGATGTTGATAATGTTGCCGCTCTTCTGTTCAACCATCGCCGGCAGCACGGCGCGGCAGCAGTG
>JADFRU010000204.1:0-4054 GCA_022561115.1 Chloroflexota bacterium
ACCGATTCAATTTCGGAGATTCTGCACGAGCGAAATCATATGGCCGACAACGATTTGACTTATCCCGGGGATGTGCCCGTGTTAACGGCGATCCGGAATCGTCGAACCGTGCGTGATTTTCTTGACACACCGGTGCCGCGAGATGTCCTGGAACGTGTACTCGAGGCAGCAACATGGGCGCCGAATCACCGTATCACCGAACCCTGGCGCTTTTTCGTTCTTCAGCACGGCGAACAGGCACGTGTCAAGGTCGCGCAGTTGGTACACGATTGGACGCTCGATAACATACCGAATCCGAATGAAGTTACCCGCAGAAAATCTGCGGAAAAGGCACAGCGCGAAATCCTCGACAGTCCATCCTTTGTGTACGTGTACTCCGTGCCGGGTGTGAACGATGAAGTTACGCGAGAGAACTATGCCGCGGTCTGCTGCGCTGTGATGAACCTGTCTCTGGCAGCCTACGCGGAAGGGCTCGGGGTCGGCTGGTCCACCGGAAAAGCAACCAAACCCGGGGACCTGGCGGAGACCATCGGTGCGGACACTTCATGGGACATCGTAGGAGCGCTGTTTATCGGTTATCCCGCCCGTATGCCAGATCGCCAACCAAAGGGCCTGGACCACTGCACACGCTGGCTGTGAGCCGACAATAGCACGGGCGATTCTTTCGCGATTCGTCTGTCCCCCTACTCCTAACGGGAGAAGGTAGGGATGGGGGAGAAGGATGAATTCCCTTGACAGCCTCAGTGTGTGACATGTCTCGCGGTAATGGCCCCTCGTCCTTCCGGGGACGGATCGGGATGACGTAGCGAGGTTGACCCTGCTTCCAGCGACCGATCCCTCTCGGGCATTAGCGACCCACCACCACTCCACGCCGCTGTATCATCCGCAACCTGAACACCAAAGGCCCGGCGAAAAGAGCACTGGAAACATATGAGCAGACCGAACATCATCCTGATCAATTGCGACGATCTTGGCTACGGCGATCTTGGCGTGTACGGGTCAAAGATCAACAAGACGCCAGCCATAGATAAGATGGCGGAAGAAGGTATGCGCTTCACCAACTTCTACGTCGCATCTCCGGTCTGCTCACCCTCCCGCGGCGCACTCCTGACGGGGTGCTATCCACCTCGAATCGATTTCGGAGATTTTGACGGTGGATGGGTGCTCATGCCCGGCGACGCGGTCGGCCTGAACCCGGAAGAGACGACCATCGCGGGTGCGCTGAAAGAGGTCGGCTACACGACCAAGATCATCGGTAAATGGCACTGCGGAGACCAGCCGGAGTTCCTGCCGCCCCAACACGGATTCGACAGCTATTTCGGACTGCCTTACAGCAACGACATGGGTCGGCAGATCGACGACCCGGGTACTACCGACCCCGAGCGCATTGAACGCCTCCGGGCGCGGCCGCCGCTACCACTCATCCGGGACGATGAAGTCGTCCAGGAACAGCCGGACCTGCGGGCGCTGACCGAGCGCTACGCCGAGGAGGCCGTCCGCTTTATCCGGGACAACAAAGAAGGTCCTTTCTTCCTCTATTTCGCGCACATGTACGTCCACCTGCCGTTGTACGCGCCGGAGCCAATGGTCAACGCGTCGGAGAACGGTGACTACGGCGCTTGCGTCGCCGGGGTTGACTGGGTGACCGAAGTCCTGATGGACGAGTTGAAACGGCAGGGGCTTGACGAGGACACGCTGGTCATTTTCACGAGCGATAATGGCTCAAGGATGCAGGATCAGGGTGGGAGTAACGGCGTTCTTAGAGGCCGAAAAGGTGAAACCTGGGAGGGTGGAATGAGGGTTCCGTGCATCATGCGCTGGCCTTCCAAAATCCCCGCCGGAGTCGTGCGTGACGAAATCACTTCGTCGATCGATTTCTTCCCGACACTCGCCAGAATTGCCGGGGCGAAGGTTCCGCAGGATCGGATCATCGACGGCACCGACATTTCGTCTCTCATGTTCACAAGCGAAGATGTGACTCCGCCCCGCGACACCTTTTTCTATTACATGGGCAATCGGCTCGAGGCCGTGAGAAAGGGCAGGTGGAAGCTCCACGTTTCCAGGGAACTCCGGCCTGATCAGCGCACCGGGGTGGTAACTCAAGCGCAGATAGACGCCAACGCCAATACAATCCCCGGTCTGTACGATCTTGCGTCGGATATTGGCGAAACCACGAACGTGATCGATAGCCACCCGGATGTCGTGGCAGAGCTGTCCGCCCTGGCAGAAGCCTGCCGCGTGGACATCGGCGACGAGGCCACCGGAGTAGTGGGAGCGAACGTTCGGCCCAAAGGCAGGGTCGATAATCCGGACACACTCACGCACTACGATCCGGAACACCCCTATATCTACGCCGAGTACGACAAGTCAGAGCGGGGATAATCCAGTCCCAAACACTGGATGGGCGTCTAACCTGCTGCCCTCCGGAGGATTTCGAAGCTCTCCCGAGGGCAGAAAATCGAACCGCCAAACTGTCACCCTGAGGCAGAAGTCGAAGGATCTCCCGGCAGATTAACCTTTCGGACCGAATCTGCCGACGCGCTATTCGTATTTGCGGCTTCTCCCTCAGGAACAGGGTTGGGCTGGTGGTAGGACACGGGCTGTGGGCCGAGTAAATGACGCGTATCTGCACGTCACGCCCTTCGAGAGCCTCAGGGTGGCAAGATGCCTCACCGTGGTTCGAGAGCCTTGGAGTGGATCGAGAGGCTGCAGGGTGTGTTCGGGCGTCTCACTGTGGGTTGATGAATGGCGCAATTCCCCTTCCACCGGCGGGATCAGGATGGGATGAGGGAACGGCCGAAAACACGAACACGAACGGATCCTGGATTAAGCCCAGGATGTCGATGACGCATCCGATCGGCGATCTGGTTGGCGAGGAGGTTTGCCCCTAAACCTTCACCAACTTCTGCATGGAGCGCAGCTCTTCCGGGATGTCCCAGCCGCTTCCATAGTCGCTGTGCGAGACCTCGGCGACGTAGATGTTGCCTTTGGAGTCAACGGTGATGCCGTGAGGTGAGAAGAAACGTCCGGTCTGTGAGCCGTACGGCTCCGTGCCGACCTTTGATACCACCTTGCCGTCGGTCGTCATCACGGTCACGCGGGGTCCGAGGTCGGTTCCGGCGTCGTTACTGGAGATCCCGGCGAAGTACTCACCGATATACACGAGGTCCCGATCGCCCCGGGTGTCAATGTAAAGGCAGGCCGCCCGGGACAGGTTCACCCACTGCGTCTCAAACTTGCCTTCCGAGCTGAACACCTGGATTCGGTGATTCTCCCGGTCTGCGATGTAAACGTAGCCATTGCTGTCGGTCTCAACGTTATGGACGATGTTGAACTGGCCCTCGCCTGTGCCCGATTCGCCCCACGAGAACAGGTAATCGCCCTCCGGTGAGTACTTATGGACACGGGCGTTTGAGTAGCCGTCCGCGACGTAGAACTCGCCGGTTTTCTTGTCGACGCCGACGTCCGTCGGCACGCTGAACGGCACGCCACTCATCGGCGCACTCGGATTATTGGCCTCGCCAATGGTCATCAGCAACTTGCCGTCCGGCGTGAACTTCTTGACCGTCCCATCGCCGTTATCTACCGTGAAGATATTGCCGTCCGGCGCAGCCGTCACGCCGTGCGGGTTGCTGAACTCTCCTTCGCCCCAGTGGTCAACCAGGTTGCCGTCCGTGTCAAACACGATCATCGGAGAAGTGCCGCGGTTGAAGACGTAAATGCGGTCATTCGCGTCTGCGGCCACCGCCGTAGCTTCCTTATAATTCCAGCCGTCCGGAAGCTGACCCCAGCTTTTACCGGAGACCTCGTACTTGAACTCGCCCTGACCAAGCACCACCGGTCCGGATAGTCCGTCTGACGCCCGATGCCCGTCCTGCGGTAGTCCGGATTCGAGTTGTTCTACTTCACTGGCCATCGGATCTACCTCTGATGAGAGATTGGTGGTGGGGGTCGGGGCGCCGGGGTCACCCGCGAGGGGTGATATTAACGTGTACCCGGCATAGCGTCAGTGTCCCGAAGCTCGCGAAGGACCGGGATACCGCCTCCGCATCGT
>JADFRU010000205.1:0-4048 GCA_022561115.1 Chloroflexota bacterium
CTCGAACCCCGACATGCCCGGGAATCGCTCTGCTATCGATGTTTCTGGCGATGCCATTGGCGATCCTTCTGGAGACGCTCCCGGCGCCGCTTCTCCCTCCGGCTGTTCTTCCGGTTCTTCTGGCGGACCGGTAGAGAGATCGGGCGAGGATATTCCCGCCAGGGTCGCCGCCTTAATCACGCGTGCGACGCGGTTCGCATGTCTCGCAGCGCGCCATCTCTGCTCGATCTGCCGCATCATCTCGTCGGCTTCGTCGGTTGACCCGTACCGGTTGTGCCCGACCAGGCGAAGGTTCCCCTGGCGAACCCCGATGGCGAGTTGCTTGCGTACGGACGTGATGTCAGCGTTGCGGTAGTGGCGGGCGATCATCAGGTAGGCGATCTGGTCCGCGCTCAGAGCCGTGTCCGTGGTGACGAGCACGTACAGCACACGCTGATAAGCGCCGCCCGCCTCCAGAAACGGGAGATCCCAGTCCTCCACGGGCTTGTTGTACACCCGCACTATGTACTTTTGCTCCCGGTCATCCATCCGTTCCCATGCGCGCTGGCGCTTGGGCTCCAGGTCCGGGGATTGACCGTGCCGGTGGGAGACGCCTGAGAGGTCAATGCCGTGTGTTAAGGGCTGTTCCATACAGGTCCTCTAAAGACCCCCGAAATCTTCGGGGAGTCCGGGTATCCGCTGACGGGATAGGGATCGCGTCACCGGTCACTTTCGCCATCATTCCTGCACAAGCAGGAACCCCCACGTCCTTCCCGGGATGGCCTGCCGAGGTGGCCGATGTGGGTGGGTGGGTTGCTCCCTCGTGGCCGCTTCGCCGTCTTATTCGCGAGCTACCGGGCCGCGGCGGCCCCGGATTTTCGTCTACACGTCAACGGCGGGAAGAATATGACGTTCGATCATATCAGCGCTGGAACTAGATTCGGCCTCCCGCTCCGTTAGAATCCCGTTCATGCCGACTCCTTTGAAAAATGGCCTTCCGAATGACGGACTGGCGAAATACGTCCTCGCCGGAGACATCGGCGGTACCAACATGCGGGCGGCGCTTGCCGATCGTGAAGGCTCGTTGCTGGCGCGGGCCGTATGCGCCACGCAGCCCGAGAACGGTTTGCAGGATGCCGAGAGGCGGCTTGTCGGCCTGTTTGAAGAGGTGAGATCAGGGGTTCCCTTAGCGGATGTCGGCGGCGTCGTCCTCTCGTCCGCAGGGCCGATCGTACCGGCAACGGGCATTTACGATCACCCGCCCAACCTTCCCGGGTGGCACGGCCAGACGATGAAGCCCGGGTTGGCGGAATCGCTCGACCTGCCGGTGTCGATCGGTCACGATGCCACGCTTGGCGCACTTGCAGAGTCCCGTTACGGCGTCGGCAAAGGCTCCCGGAATCTCGTTTACGTGACGGTCAGCACCGGCGTCGGCGGCGGCATTATCGCCAACGGAAAGATGGTGACCGGCGCGCACGGCCATGCCGGTGAGATCGGGCACCTTCTGGTCCGCCCGGGTGGGCAGAGCTGCAACGCCGGGTGCGACGGTTGCCTGGAAGGGATCGCTTCAGGCGGCGGGATCGCCCGTTCTGCGCAGGCTGCGTTGGATGCGGGTCGCGCCAGCGTGATGCTGGAGATGGCCGGTGGGGATTCCGGCGCAGCGACGGCGCAGATAGTTTTCGAGGCCGCCGCTGAGGGAGACGCCGTCGCAGTAGAGATCGTGGACGGCGTGATTGATGCCGTCGCCATCGGCTTCGCCAACATCCTCAACACCCTTGATCCGGAGTACCTGGTGGTAGGCGGCGGCGTGACAAGCAGCCTGCAGCCTTACTGGGACGACCTCAGCAAACGCATCGAGGACAAGGCCCTCCCGCACTTCACCGGCCGCGTTCCGCTCTACGTGTCACCGCTGGGTGACGATGTCAGCCTGGTCGGGGCGGCCGCGCTGGCCTTTGATCTTGCGGATGCAACTGCTGACGAGGAGTAACGAGGGGAATGCGCGTACTGGACTACGGCCGCTCTTTCGTCACCTTTGTCTCGCAGGGAGACCTCGACTCGCCGCGACTGCGCAACAACGCCCGGCTGCAGGTGGAATCGACGACGACGTTAACGGACACGCGCTCCGGGGTGTCCACCCGGTACCTGTTCTTTGCTTCCTGCAAGTCAGAAGACACGTTCGCTGAATCAAACCTGTTTTACAGGAACAACTATGACTTCAACGGCATCTTCTCCGACAGGGAGTACGTGATCTTCCGGACCTACTCGGCCCACACGGCGCGATTCCGGGAAGACGGGCTCTGGGCGGACACGTTCAACGACGTGACGCAGGCGCTGGTGGAGGTTGAGGGTCATAAACTCGGCAACGGCGAGGAGATTGTCAGGGCGTCGATGGCGGGGAAGCCGCTCGTGGGGCGCGTTGAGATCGTCTCGGAAGACGGGGCGCTTAGCGCCGAGATCGAGTTCCCGCCCAGCGAGACGACGTTGGTTCCTGTCTCGACTTCCTCCGGAATGCCGTCTCCGTCCAGATCGGCAAAACCCGGAGTGAGCACGTTGAGCTGGTTCCCCCGCGAGTCCTTGAGCTCGTAGGTGACGCCCAACTCGTTGAGGTCCGTACGGTTCACGAAGATGATTTTGGCCGAGATCATGACCATTAGCACGGGAATGTCCAAGACGGTGATCAGGTCGTCGACGGCGTCGTGGACGCGGCGGATGTCGGTCACGATCACGGTGTTCGTCGCGGGCGCCTCGGCAACCTTACCGCGCTCGCTGATGAGCTGCCCGATGGCCAGGGCCATTTCGCTCGACGTGCCGAAGTTGATGCGGTAAGGAACGGTCTCGAGGGGTTCGATGGCCTCCCGGTCGTTCAGGCTCTGGATGTCGTCGACACGGATGATGCCGTTCTCGTCCTCGATTCCCACCAACCCGCGTGACTTGAGGATCACGTCGAGGGCGTCGTCCCACTCCTGGTCCACGATGTCGGCCGTCACCGTCTGCGTGGCCACCGCACCACCCGAGACAATGGACTTGCCCGAGAACACCGAGAAGGCGGAGAGCACCTGCTCCATGGGCATGTTGTCGAACGAGATGGACAGGCGGGGCCGGGCCTGTTGGACGCGCGCCGGCGCCGCCTCCACCAGATCAACCAGCCGGCGATGCCTATCGCCACGACGAACAGGGGAGACAAGACCGAGGCCAGGACGATCGCCAGCGTGTTGCCATCGCGAGCAAGGAGAGCTTCAGAATCGTGGATGGCAATGTAGTCAGTGGCACCCTGTTCCGCGGTACGCAAGCCCACGTCGTGACGTTGGTCGACGACGTGTTCCTCGATCCCAAGACGCAGGGCAAAAAGAGCTATGCTGCCGGCTTGCGCTTCTTCGCCAACTATCGTGCACGTCTCCTGGACTCCTCCGGGACCGACCTGGGTGACTTCCGAATCCTTTCGCATACGACGAAGCAGCTCTTCCTCGACCCAGTCGTGAAAGGTACCGAACTCTTGCTGCCCCCGACCGCAACGCATGTCGAGATCATCGCGAAGTTCTTCTCGGTCTCAGCAGGCACGACAGAAGGCCTCGGTGAGGTCTATGAACTCAAGCAGGGCCAACAAACGAACACGTTCCCGAAGTCCAACGTCCAGATCGGTTTCGCCTTCCACACGGATCCCTCGAATCCCAGCGGAGTGCGATTCCCAAAGGATGCCAACAAGTTCATCTTCGATCTCACGGATCCGACCTTTGTTGGCAACAAGAACATCTTCCGCTTCGTGATGATGCGCGTGCGCTTCAACCTGAACTACGACCCGGTAAAACCGAACACGAACCCGGGTCCCAACCCCGTGACCTCTGACAGCGGGTCCCAGTTGTCCATCAGAGAGGTGGTTCTGCCACTGCGCTTCTGATCCGAAAGGGGCTTTTGACTTGGACACTAGATACAGACACTGAGAAGGGAGTGGCGGTTGTCCCCGGTTGCTCACGGACATGGAAATCCTGCAAGCATATTCAAGGATTCGACGATGTTTTTAGCCAGTAATCTACGCGCTGCGTTTTCACCGACGGCGTTGAAGCGTCTGCCG
>JADFRU010000006.1:0-15706 GCA_022561115.1 Chloroflexota bacterium
TGGAGGTTGGCGGCCGCCGCATACGCCCCCTCACCACGGCCCTCTCCCGCGATGGAGAGAGGGGGCGGTTTGTCGGCCTCGAATCTCGTTCAAATGGCGCGTTTGTTTGTTCTCTGTCATCCTGGGCATATGTGCCAGAAATGTGGGGTTTTATCGGGACACGAAGTGGAAGTACCAGGCGAAGTAGTTCGGCAGATTGTGGGGTCTGAGACCGCGGTGTTGCCGGTAGTGGGATTTCAGACGGGAGAAGTAGCCCTCCAGTCCGTTGGTGGTCGTCGGGATGCGCTGGTCGTCGAGGTAGTGGAACATGTCGGGCAGCGCATGCATGAGCATGCTGCGGGCGCGCTTGATATCGCTGAACACCCGTCCGGTCTCCTTCCGGGCGGCGATCTCGGCGCCGTATCGGTTCTCCCATTCGGCGACGAGTTTGAGAAAGCTATACCGCCCGGACGGGGAGGCGATCCTGTTTACGCGGAGAAAGAGCTGCCGCAACTGGCGGGCGGCAGGAGTCTTCGGATTGACCCGGCACCAGGACAGCCCCTGTCGCTGGATGTGGACCAAGCAGCGCTGCAGGACCGCATCCGGCCAGAGCATGCGGAGAACCCTGATCACGTGTGGGTTGCCGTCCACAGTGAAGCTCCGGGGATGCAGACCGCTGTCCATCAACGGCTCGAAAAAAGCCCGCAACTGTGGTTCGGAGTTCTCGGCGACGCCGTACTGTCCGCGCAGGAGCCCGTGGGTCTGCCCCTCCATCAGGACGACGATGCTGTGAGGGCGGTGCAGGAAGGTTCCATCGAAGAGGAGATACCGGGTGGAGTGAGTCTCCAGGACCGGTGTAGGAGGCGCCTGGGCGAGGAAATCCCGGATCAGACGGTACAACTTCCGTGGGCTGTGCCCACTTTGGAGGGCCAGTTGGCGCACTGAATACCCTTCCACTATCCATCGGCGGAACCACTCAATCTCCCGCGTGCGCCGGGCCGCGGGATTGCGCCAGCTGAACGAGCGACGGCAGGTGCGGCAGAACCAACGCTGGCGGCCGTTCGCATAGCGGCCGTACCGATGGGCGCTGCCACCACACTGCGGGCAGCGTTTTTGGGGGACATGACACCTGATCTTTAAACCGGTTTATTAATCGCACCCTCATCCTACGTTTGGGCCAAACTACGATTCGGTCACCAAAACCCCACATTTCTGGCACATATGCCCATCCTGAGCATAGCGAAGGATCTCGCCGATTTCCTTCTTCTTCATCGATTTCCGGCAGGTCGCCATCACGGAGCGCGAATACTACGTCTACATCCTTTCCAGCCGCACGCGCGTGCTGTATGTCGGAGTGACCCGAGACCTTTATCGGCGCCTCTCCCAGCACCGTGACGTCTCCAATTCGGGCTTCACGGGCCGGTACAAAGTGGACCGGCTTGTCTGGTTCGACTCCACGGATGAGCCGTCGACCGCCATTGAGTGGGAAAAGCGGATCAAAGGCTGGCGTCGGGACCGAAAAGTGGCGCTCATCGAAGCGGCCAACCCGTCATGGGAGGATCTGTCGTATAGCTGGGAACTACCGGCGAGATCCTTCGCCCCGATGGCTCGGACCTCAGGATGACCTGTTGCACGGTGGCTGCGCGGCGTCGGTTTCAAGCCTTTACCGCTGTGCAATCGGCACGTACGCCCGTTCCATCGGCCCGGTGTACTCGCCCGCCGGGCGTATTAGCCGGTTGTTGGCCCGTTGCTCAAACACGTGCGCTGACCATCCTGACGCCCGGGCGATCACGAACACCGGCGTGAACATATCGGTCGGGATGCCCATGTGGTGGTACGCCACTGCCGAGTAGAAATCCAGGTTGGTGAACAGGTTCTTCTCCCGTTTCATCACCTGGTCGATACGCACTGCGACATCGTAAAGCTGCATGCTCTCCCGGTCCTCGGAAAGCTGCCTTGCCCACTCCTGGATCACGGCTGATCGCGGGTCGAAATCCCGGTACACGCGATGGCCGAACCCCATAATCAACTCACGGCGTTCCAGCATGCCCATCACGGCTGTTTCTGCATCGTCCACCGTGGTGAAACTCGACTGCAGCTCCATCGCCGCCTCGTTAGCGCCGCCGTGCAACGGTCCCCGCAAAGCGCCGATCCCGGCCACGATCGCCGAATGCTGGTCGGCGAGTGTGCTGGTGACGATGCGCGCTGTGAAGGTGGAGGCGTTGAACTCGTGCTCGGCGTAAAGGATCAGCGACGAATCGAGCGCGCGCCGCGCCAGGTCCGATGGCGCCTCCCCGTTAAGAATTGTCAGGAAGTGTTCGGCGATCGTGTCCCCGCCCGCCGTCTCGTCGATCCGCTTGCCGTCCCGGGAGAAGTGGTACCAGTACAGCAACATCGAGGCAAAACTGGACGTCAGCCGATCCGCCACCCATTCCTGGCTTCGCCCATCCCCCTCTGGCTCCATCGTCCCGAGCGCCGAGCACCCGGTGCGCAGAACGTCCATCGGGTGAGCATTTGCAGGAATCTGTTCGAGAACCGTCTTCAGCGCGGGCGGGAGAGCGCGCATAGAAACAAGCTCGGCCTTGTAATCGGCGAGCTGGGAGGTGTTCGGCAGCTCACCATGAATCAGGAGGTACGCAACCTCTTCGAAGGTCGATTTCGAGGACAGATCCTCGATCGTGTAGCCGCGGTAAGTCAGGCCGTGACCTTCCTGGCCGACGGTCGAAATCTGAGTTTCGCCGACGACCATGCCTGCGAGTCCACCTGCTCTTGAGCCGCTGGTCATTGCGCGTTCCCTTCTGTTGAGTCCTTTGGACCCTGAATCTGGTGAATCTGCGGCGAACAGTGCGTCGATCTTCTGCTCGTATTCCCGGTAGTTCAGGAAATCGTAATACTCGTCCCGCGTCTGCATTGCCGGGATCACCGACGCCTGCGTGCCCTCGGCCCGGACCGTCCGGAACACGTTCAGTGCTGCGGCGTTCATGGCCCTGAACGCTGAAAGCGGGTAGAGGGCGATCGCAACGCCCACACCGGCCAGTTGCTCGATGGTGAACGGGGGGGTGAGCCCGAACTCCGTCAGGTTTGCCAGCACGGGGATGTCCACGGCATCCGTGAACTTCCGGTAGTCGTCCAGATCGGGCATCGCCTCCGGGAACAGCATGTCTGCTCCTGCCGCCTCGACCGCCCGTGCGCGGTCTAGCGCCGACGACATGCCTTCGACGGCCAGCGCGTCGATGCGCGCCATGACGACGAAGTCCCGGTCCGGTTTCGCGTCGACCGCGGCCGTGATGCGGTCAACCATCTCCTCCAGCGGCACGACCTCTTTCCCGGGACGGTGACCGCAGCGCTTGGCCTGGACCTGGTCCTCGATGTGGACCCCGGACGCGCCGGCGCGCGCCAGCTCGGTGATCGCCCTGTTGATCATGAAGGCGTCGCCCCAGCCCGTATCGGCGTCGACCAGCAGGGGGAGGTCGCTCGCCCCGGTGATACGGCGCACGTCTTCTCCGACCTCGTTCAGGGTGGTCATACCCAGGTCGGGCAGGCCGTACGACGCCCCGGCGACGCCGGACCCGGACAGGTACAGCGCCCGGTAGCCGACGGCCTCCGCCATCATGGCGTGGTAGGCGTTGATGACGCCCGGCATCTGGAGCGGACGCTCGGAGGCTACCGCCTCTCGTAGCTTCTGGCCGGGGCTCGGTTCGGTCGCGATATCGGTCTCCCGTCTGCTGCCCTGATCTGGTGTGGCGCTGACCTTGCCGAGCTTACCGTGCCGAAGAACTTTCCGGGCGCTCCCAACCGCTGGATGTCGGGTGCATTTCGAACTCGAGCAGGTCGCTAGGGGGAATCCCGTCGCTGTGGACCAAAGTGACTTCGGCCCTCACCGGCCTCACCACACCCACGGCGTTGGGGGCGGAACTCCTGCGCTGCCAGAGCTGTCGTGAAAAGCATCAAACGGTCGCATTTGCTGTCCCGCGCATCACCGTCACCGCCATGGCCAGAGTGCGGCGATGACCCCTCGGCATTCCTCAAAAGCGTGAATCGTGACCATTTCACGCTGATGTCCATGGACGGAGCAGGTGACTGGCCCGGTAACGCGGTCAACTTCGACCGCAGCGAACCACGCGAGATCACGAATATCGTACGTCCGGAACGGTGTAACCGGGGTCGACGAACTACCCGCCGGCCTGATTCACCCCGGCTGCACGACTCGCTCTTCGTCCGGCAACGGATGTGTCAGAAGGGTTACTCGCTGCCGCTTTTGCCGGGCCCGCGCCCCCGTTTTGTGAGGGGCGGCCCGGCGCGAGATCAAACGTTCGGCGGACCCTCGTCAACCGTGACGTCCGTGATCTGGGGAGCGTGGATCTTTAGCGACATCGTCATGAACATCTCGACGCTGTCGCGGGTGGGCACGCACTCCGGGCAATCTTCGTTAACGCCCGGAAGGTACTTCACATGCAGCGATGTGTCGCCGAGCTCCACAAGCTCAAGCGTTCCGCCTTCGCTGGCGACCATCGTCTCGATATTTTCGAGGACCAGATTGACCTGTGGGTCGGATGTTGAAGCGACCATACGCGTCTCCTGGCCTCCGGTTGCTGCGCCCCTGGTTCGTTACAAGGGGGCGTTAATCTCACAGGGTGTGATGTTGCTGGCAATTATAGGTATCACCGCATCGAGGGACATCGGCTGCTACCATCCGCCGGACATGACCTGAACGATTGGCCGATGAACCGGTCAACGCGCTGCCTACGTGCCGGAGGATGCAGATGCCATACGCAGATAACAACGGTGTGCGTATCAACTACGAGGTGGAGGGAAATGCCGACGGCCCTCCGCTGGTGCTCCAACACGGAACCACCGGGGACCTTGCAACCTGGAGAGACCGGGGATTTACCGAGCGCTTCGGCGATCGATACCGGCTTATCCTGATCGATGCCCGCGGCGCCGGACTGAGCGACAAACCGCACGACGTCGAGTCATACTCCCAGGTCAAGCGGGCGTCCGACGTTATCGCCGTGCTCGATGACCTGGGCATCGGACGGACTCATTTCTTCGGTTATTCAATGGGTGGCCTGATCGGCGCAGCGATGCTCCGGTACCAGCCGGACCGGCTCATCGGGCTGATTCTTGGCGGCTACAACCCGTACGATCCGAGGTCGCTCGCAAAACCCCCGGAGACGCAAGCTGAGTACGAACGGGAAGTCAAAAACCGGCCGGGCATTTCAGAAGAAGACCGGACGCGACTACTCAGGAATGACGTGATCGCCCTGCACGCGTCGATTGCGTCATGGGCCGGGGCAGCCAGCCCCCCGGACGTGCTGCAAAATCCGGTGCCGAAACTCTTCTTTTGTGGAACCGAAGATCCGTCGTTTGAAGGCTCGAAACGAGCGGGCGCTGAGGCAAATGACGCCCGCTTCTTCCCGGTCGAGGGGAAGGACCACGGCGGCGCAGGCGGAGAGGTCGATATCGTAGCGCCGCGCATCCTTGAGTTCCTCGGGTCGTTGTCGGACGTTGAGGTCCTGGGAGGCTGAGTGTCCCCTGTCCTCGCTTTCTCAAGAATTCAGTGCGCACTGATTGAACGGAGTCAAACATGACCACTGCAGACAAACTCGATATCACGCTCGGTGACGCCATCTTCTCGCTTCGAGCGATTCGGCGCATCAAGCCGGACCCGATTTCTGACGACGATCTGCGCACCATCCTGGATGCCGCCCGGCAGGCGCCGAACGGGGCGAACCGGCAACCGTGGCACTTCATCGTGCTCCGGGCCTCCGCCGCCCGAAAACGTTTCGGGGAGATCTACCGCGTGGCGTGGTGGGCGAAGCGGAACGACGAGGGATTCTTCAAGCCGGAGGACATCCCGGACCACTACAAACTGGCGATGGCGCTCGCTGACAACATCGGCGAAGTTCCGGCGATAGTCCTTGTCTGCACCACGGCCCCGGGAGGACGGGAGTCGGTAATCCCAGCTACCCAGAACCTGCTGCTTGCGGCGCGCGGGCTCGGCATCGGAGGGACCATCACCTCCCTCCACGCGAAGGTGGAGGACGATGTGAAGGACCTGCTGGAGCTTCCGGATGGCGCCGGCGTGGTGTACTGCATTCCACTCGGATACCCGCAGGGCCGCTTCGGGCCGGTGACGCGGAAGCCGTTGGCGGAAATCGTATCGGTTGACCGGTGGGGTTCAACCCCGGAATGGGCGTAGCCCCGCGTAGGGTAGGCGGAGCCTGTTGAAGGCTTTACACGAACCACCCGGGTGGTCCGTGCCGCTTTAACGAACCAGGGATTGAGGATATAGATGCCGAGCCGGATAAATCGAATCATCGAGCTGTTCGAAGCGGGCCAGCCGGTCTACTACGTGGGCGGACATACCGGGAACGAACTCACCTACGAAGCCGGCAAACGTATGGCGAAGACGTGGGCTGACTACATCAACATCGGCATGGAGCACGGCGCGTTTGACATGGCCGGGTTGGACCGATTCATGCAGGGGCTCGTGGACGGCGGCCCCACCAACAGCGGGCATCGGACCCCGCCGGTAATCGTGGAGGCGCCGGTGGACGGCGGTTCGGCCGAGGCGATCAGATACAACGCATGGCAGTTTCGCCAGATTCTCGCCCGGGGCGTCCACGGCATCCTGCTCTGCCAGGCCGAGAACCCGGCGGCGGTCAAGGCGTTTGTAGAGGCGTGCCGTTACCCGTTCCACAAACTCGGGGTCGGGGCGGGACTTGACCACGGCGAGCGAGGCACCGGAGGTCAGGCGTCTGCCGCTCCGATATGGGGCGTATCCAACGAGGAGTACCTGGAAAAGGCCGAGCCGTGGCCGCTGAACCCGGACGGCGAACTAATCCTGGGCCTGAAGATCGAGAACAAACGGTCGCTGAACACCGTCGAATCCACCCTCAGGGTACCGGGCATAGCGTTCGCCGAGTGGGGCCCGGGAGACATGGCGCTTTCACACGGTTACAGGAGCGCCCAGCCGAAACCACGGCCGCCGGAGCTGGAGGCGGCGCGGACGCGAATTCGCGACGCGTGTTTCGCCAACGGCATCAAGTTCCTGGATGGCGGAGGCCCGGAGGACGTGACGGAGCGGATCGACGAGGGCGTGATGATCGCCGGATCACGCGAGGACACGGCAGAGGCCGGCCGCGCGCACACGAAGCGTTCTGAGGTGATGCCGGTTTAAGGGGCGGGAGCGTCCAGCACGGTTGACGTGAAAAAGCCGTCTCGATGCGTCTCACAGGGCCGGGACTGGCGACGTACGGTTCCGCCTATTTCGCTGCTTCCACCGCGTCATCCAGCGCACGCGCCCTTAACTGTCCACAACCGGCGTTAATGTCGATGCCCTTTTCCTGGCGCACCGTGTTCGCTATCCCAGCGTTGCGCAGGATTTCGCGGAAGACGGCGATTCTCTTCTCACCCGGGCGGTCGAACGGCCCCTTCTCCGTGGCGTTCACCGGGATCAGGTTGACGTGGCACATCAGGCCGTCGAGCAGGGCGGCCAACTTCCGGGCGTGCTCCGGAGTGTCGTTTTCGCGATCAAGCAACACGTATTCGAAGAAGATTCGACGGTTCGTGGTCTCGACGTAGTCTCGACAGGCGTGCATCAAGCGAGCGATCGGGTAGCGCTTGTTGATCGGCATCGTTCGTGAACGTGAATAGTCGTCCGGGGCGTGCAACGAGACCGCCAGGTTCAACTGGTACGGCTCGCGCGCCAGCTTGCGGATCTCTGGAACCAGCCCCACGGTCGATATCGTCAGATGCCGGGCGCCGATGTTCATGCCCTGGCCGTGGTTCATCGCCGCTATCGACTGCATCGTGTTGTCATAGTTCGCGAGCGGCTCGCCCATTCCCATGAACACCACGTTGGTGATCTCCGGCACCTCGTCCTTCTTGGCGCTCCCACCGGCGACCAACTCCGAGTTCTCGCCCCGTATCACGCGCCGCATGTGCAGCACCTGCGCCACAATCTCCCCGGGGCTGAGCTGGCGACGGAAACCCTGCTGGCCGGTGGCGCAGAAGGTGCAGCCGAGGGCGCACCCGGCCTGCGTCGATATGCACACCGTCCGCCGCGCCCGTCTGTGGCCGTCCAGCCCGTAGCGCATCAGGACCGTCTCGATCAGTTCGCCGTCATGCAACTTGAACAGGACCTTGTCGGTTGATCCGTCGGCGGAACGAAGCTCCACGGCCGGCTCGATCGGTGAGATCGTGAAGCGTTGCGCAAGCTCGTACCGGAGCTGTTTTGACAACGTCGTCATCTCGTCGAAAGACCGCGCTCCTTCGTGGTAGAGCGCTCGCCAGAGCTGGCGGGCGCGGAACGCGGGCTGCCCGAGTCTGGAGACCTGGTATGTCAGGTCATCCTCGTTCAGATCGAGAATGGACGGCAGGCGAGCGTCCTCTTCGTCCGCCGGGCCGGGTGACCCAGTTTCAGAATTCAGGGAAGGATCGGGATTCAGAGAGGGATCGGGGTTCGGAGAGGTGAGTGTCAAGCTGGGAGCGGTCCTTTGGGTTCTTGGGTTCTACTGAGGCCGGTTAGTTTCGACGCGTTCCGGTGAGTTTCGACGCATGGAGGATGGGTCCCCGCGGAAAGCAGGGAGTTAGCGAACTGTGATGACTAGGGCCGACGCCGATTATCGAACGACGGCACCTGAGGCGGCGGCCAGGCGATCAACCAACTGGCTCAAAAATCGTAAGAGGTGCGTCTCTACGATGAGGCCTCTCCCCGTACCTGGCCGGTGCCACATGGCGTCGGGCCGGGAGTGGAGATATTTGAGATATCCATTGGGGATGGCTAGCGTTAATTCTACGGCTGTCGACAGCGTGAAGCGAGAGACAGTAGAGGTGAGGCAGAATGTGACCCGGGTGGCACGGCTATATCATGCCCCCGGGGACCCGAAATCTCGGGCGCTCCTCGCTACTGTGGATTGAATTGCGGTCGCTGCTATACTTTCCGCTTCATCCTCGTGACTCCTGAGCTTCCCGGTTTTGGAACTGACGAGTGGTACCCGCGACGCTGCCGTACGCGAATGTTTGAGGCAATCAATGGCCCGGGAAGAGTTCAACCGCGATCTTCAACAGCTCGAAGCCGAGCTGGTGTTGCTCGGCGCGCTTGTGGAGAGTTCGATCTTCAACGCTTTGAACGCCCTCAAGTCGCGCGACCTGGATCTGTCCCGGAGGGTCATCGCTGACGACGACCTGATCGATGATAAGCGCCACCTCGTTGAAGACGCGTGTGTCGAGCTTATCCGGCGTGAGGCGCCCGTCGCGAGCGACCTGCGGCGCATCATCAGCTCGCTCCACATCGCTGGCGAGCTTGAGAGGATGGGCGATTACGCCGAGGGAATCGCCAAGATCAGTCTCATGATGGGGCCGGAGCCGCCCCTGAAAGAGCTCATCGATATCCCGGCGATGGGCGAGCGCGCCGTGCATATGCTCAAGCACAGCCTGGACGCCTTCCTGACCCGAGACGATAACGCGGCCAGAGAAGAAGCGTTGTCTATCGGACCGGACGACGATGAGGTTGACGACCTGTACCGGAAAGTACGTGCGGATCTGTTGGAGCTTATGAAGGCCGACCCGGCAAACGTTGAACGAGGCACCTACCTGTTGTGGGCGGCGCACAACGTTGAGCGTATTGCGGATCGCGCCACGAACATCGCTGAACGCGTCGTCTACCAGGCGACCGGTGATCACGTAAGGGTCGGCGCTGGCAAGGAAGAACGCGTCCTCGAAACGCCCGGATAATCACGCCGGGTAGTCCCCCGGCCCGGTTCGCGAGAGTCCGACACCCAGCGTCCGCTGTACGCCATTTCGGCGGGCCTACGCCGTCTGGACCAGCACCGGGCCAACGATCGGGTTGCGTGCGCCCGAATCTGCCGGAGGCCAGATACGGGGCAGTGGGGCGGGAGCCCTGAACGGCGATCGTTTCTGGAGCGTCAACACGGACAACAGCGGCCGCTGATCCGGGTCCGGCGCCTGCCTGACTCCTTCACGGTCCTGCTTGAGAACGCGATGCACCGTTCGCGTGCTCACGTCAAAGCGGTGGGCGATCTCGGCGACGGAAAGCCGCTCGGCGCCGCGTGCTCGGATCATCGCCTCGTCACGGTTCTGACGACTTTCGCGTTGCAGCCAGCCGGGATCGTCAAACTTACAGATCGGCAACGGGCAATCAAGGCATGAAAATGAAATTTCGCAGCCATCATCGCGGTAGTTGATATTCTCCGGCAGCGTGTCTGCCCGGACCAACCTGATCGTCGTCATATTGCCTCCTCGTCATGGCCTGTGACTTACTCGGTGCAGGAAACAGGAATCACGGAAGCCGGGAACGCCGGGAACGCCCGGAAAAACGTCGCAGCTCGGACCCGCCATCCCTGTTAGCTGGGGTTCGAAACCTCGGTCGTTTCGGTCGTCGTGTCGAAGTGCCGGCGAACGCCATCCCGCCACTCTTTGGTCAGATGAGACCTGCGTACGCGGTCGAAAAGCGATTCACCGGCGCTGGCTGACCGTGAAGCAGAGCCGTAATAAACGGTCGTCAGTCCCCTTGCGGAAGAACGGGGAGCCACGCGGCTGCGAAACCAGTTCGTCGGGACGCGTTCTGCCGAGACAACCTCGAGCAGCGTGTCTGGCCGGTTCGGAAGACCATCGATGGCGCGAGCCGACGGGGCGTCAACGCTGATGAACATCTGCCACGCCTCGCCCAGGCGAATGCTCCGGCCGCCGACCCCTGTCCACAGGCCGGAGAGTCCGGCCTCGTCGAGCGCTCCGGTGAGAGCCCGCATAGCCGGGTAGGTGTCACCCAGGAATGACGGAGCGACCCGTGCCGACACCGAGCCGGTTCCCATCCCGACCGTCAACAGGAGAAGCTCCAGGCTGGAGGAGATCGAAATCGCCTCCGATTCTGACCGCACAGTGATCGAGAGCGTGTCACCTCGTCTATTCACCACGCTATCGATGACGGCCCGGGAGAACTCGTCAGCCCCGGCCTGGGACGGGACCGGTCGCGTCATCACCGCCTGTGGCGAGGCGCCGAGGGGCGCCCGAGATTCCTCGCGTGTCTGGCTGGCGGGGGTCCGTGTGGCCAGTGTCGTCATGTCCTGTAACCTCTCAGCCTGCGCGTGGTCCCCGGCGATTGTTCAGGACGGGTGACCGATACGGGTTGATGGAACGACTGAGCCATCTCTGACTCCCGTATTAGAACGCGTGTTCGCATACTAGAACAACCGTTCTAACTATGTCAACCGCTTCCCGTAGCGTTCATCAACCGGAACGTTTGACGCTGTGGAGCGGCGCACCTACGCTTCCGCAACGTGCAGCGAGACCGGAGCGGGACGCTATCCAACAACCCGCCTCAACCGCCGAGGCACGCTCGATAAGACTCGCCGGATAGAAACGCCAGATAGAAATGCAGGAAAAATGAACGCCGAAATCGTCGCAATTGGATCGGAACTGCTGCTTGGCCAGATCGTTGATACGAACTCGGCGTGGATCGCACAGCGGTTCGCGGACAACGGGATAGATCTCAACTACGTGAGCACCGTTGGCGATAGCCGGACACGGATGCTGGATACCCTGAATCGCGCCCACGGCAGATCGCGGGTCGTGATCACGACCGGGGGCATCGGACCCACCCGTGACGACCTGACGCGGGAGATCGTGGCTGAGGTCATGGGGCGCAAAGTAGTCGTAGATGAAGAGTCTTTGCGTGAGCTGGAAGAGCGATTCCGGAAGCGCGGCTTCATCCTCACCAAGAACAACGAGCGCCAGGCGGAGATCCCCGAGGGCGCCGGAATATTCCGGAACCCAAACGGGACGGCGCCGGCCTTTTTCGTCGAGGACGATGATGGGGTGATCATCTCGCTACCGGGAGTGCCCTTTGAGATGAAGTGGTTGATCGATAACGAGGTTCTGCCCTACATCAAGAAGAAGTTCAACGTCACGGACGTGATCCAGTACAGGGTTCTCAAGATTGTGGACCTGGGGGAAAGCAACGTAGACCACCTGATTGGCCACCTCATGTCGGACGACGGCAACCCCGGTGTGGGCACGATGGCCCATCCCGGACAGGTTGACGTTCGGATCGTCGCCCGTGCCGGGTCAGAGGCTGAGGCTGAAGCCCTGATCGGTCCCGTTGAAGAGGAGGTGCGAGGTCTTCTCGGCGACAACGTGTTTGGGTCGGACGATGAAACGCTTGAGTCCGTGATCGGAAGTTTGATAGCGGAAAAGGGTTTGACCGTTGCCACCTACGAAGACCTCGCCGGTGGGTCGATCGCAGACGTATTCCAGCGAGCCGCCGGCACGGCGTTCGTAGAGGGCGCCATCATCAACACGAACAGGGCCCTTGAACGGCTGGCGCGGGCGGGCGACGAGACGCCTCCATTTGCAGACGGACCGGCCCGTGCAGCGGCGTTGTCCCGTGCGGTGCGCGCCGCGTCCGGCGCAACGCTCGGGGTCGCAGTTCACGCCGTTGAAGAAGGCGACCAGCGGACCGAAAACCTGGGTCGCGGCGAGACGTATATCGCCGTGACAGACGATAAGGGCACTTACGCGCGTCACGTGCGATCAGCAGGTCGCGGGGCGCCCGATCGACGTCGTGCGGCGATGAGCAGTCTCAGCCTGGTTCGACGCGTGCTACTGGGACTCGATTGACGCCAGACAACTGCGTAGGCCGTGTATTCAGGTGTCACTGGCGGAACAGGGGGCCGTAAAATATCCGGGAGATCGAAGGGTTTCGGGGCTACGGGATTTATTTCCAGAAAGCGTTCCCAAGAAGCGTTCCCAGAAACTGTCCCCAGAAACTATCCAGGGTCTGCAAACCTTCGTTTATCCGGCATTTATCCGGGCCGGGGAGTTCCGATGATGCGCAACTTTAAGAGCTACTGGATAACGGCAGCGGCTTTGCTCGTACTTGCGGTCGCGTGCTCGGGCGGCGATGAGCCGGAACAGGCGGCGCTTGTGCAGGCGACCGCGACACCAACGCCTGAACCGGCGGTTGACCTGGACGTCCCGCCGCTGGACGTCTCAGGACTGAGCGATATCGGGTTGACCGAGGCCGATATCCAGTGCCTGGCGGTTGAACTGGAGGCGGAGATATTCGCCCAGTTATCCGCCGATGACATCTCCGCAGCAGACGTTCTGGCGGTAGTGCCCGCACTCCAGGCGTGTGGCGTGGACCTTGTCCACCTACTGGAGACGGCTGACGACCTGATTGCGGAGACGCTGGGCGACGACTACCCGGGACTGGACAGCTTGCCGTTCACGGTGGAACAGATCGCCTGTCTCGTGCTGATCATAGACGCCGAGTTGCTTGAGGACCTGGTTGGGGGTGAGGTAGACCAGGCCGCGGTGCTGTTGGCACTGGAGGCGTTCAGCGCCTGCGGGATCGGGCTCGCTGACCTGTTGGCGCTTTCCGGGAGCATCGGGACGGGGCCGGACGCGGTCGATGAAGCAACGAACGATGATGTTCCGGCCCCGACGCCCACCCTGGATTTATCGGGTGCGACAGACGTGCCAGACGTTCCGGACATCCCGGATATTCTCGATACAGCAGGCGACCTCCCGTTCACGGAGGAGCAACTGGCGTGTCTGACGGCCGAAATAGATGCCGACACGATAGCGAGCCTGGTATCCGGGGATGTGTCGCCGCTGGCCGCAATATCGCTCCTGGGCGTGCTCACCGCCTGCGATGTGAACCTTGCTGATCTCCTGAACTGACGGGGGCGACCCGGCGCCGCGCCACGGCGTGAAAGCGCGCCTTTTCTGCCGGAATCCTGTCACCTCGACTGGCCGGGTTCACTGCTAAACTCGACCGGTCACCGTCCTCTCGATGCGTCGGTGATGCTTTGCAACGCGTGGACCAGTATCCCGGAATCGTGCCCCGCGCTGAGAGGAGTCCACCATCATGAGATCAGTCGCAGCGATACACACCGGGCACGGCAAGCCCCTCACTATTGACGAGATCGAGATCCCGGACCCGCGTCCGGACCAGGTGATCGTCAAACTGTTCTCTTCCGGCATCTGTCACTCACAGCTGCACCAGATGCGCAGCCCGGCCACGGAGACGCCGGCCACGCTGGGACACGAGGGTGCGGGAGTTGTGACGCACGTCGGCAGCGATGTTACGCACGTTAAAGAGGGCGATCACGCCATCGTGACCTGGGTTCCAAGAACACCCGTCCGGGGGCGCATAGCCGGGAAACCCACCGGCGTCACCTACCGGGAAGAGCCGGTGAGCGGCGCCGTGTATACGTGGGGCCGGGATGTGCTGACATCTGAGCAACTGGTGGTTCCCATACCTAAATCCGCTCCCAAAGACCTTTCGTCCATCGTCGGTTGCGCAGTCCTTACCGGGGCTGGCGCCGTCATGCACACCGCCCGCGTCCGGCCCGGCGACTCGGTCGCCATAATCGGCGTCGGAGGCGTTGGCATTTCCTCCGTCCAGATGGCGAGTCTTCTCCTTGCCTACCCGATAATCGCTGTGGACCTTGACGACGAGAAACTTGAGTACGCCCGTCGCATGGGCGCAACGCATACCGTCAACGCCTCCAACGTTGATCCTGTGGAGGCTGTCCAGGAAATCTCCGGTGGAGGCGTTGACTACGCCTTTGACGCCATCGGCCTGCAGATCACCAACGAGCAGATACTCCCGATGACGCGAGGCGGCGGGTCCGGTGCAGACAACCACGGCGGCATGGCCGTATTGATCGGCGTCCCGGGAGAACAGATGACCATCAATCCGAGACTGTTTTTTGGCGGCCAACGCCAGTACCGGGGCAGCCTCGGCGCGACCTACCCCGAACAGGACTTTCCGATGTACCTTCGCTGGTATGAAGAGGGGAAGCTCAAGCTGGACGAGATGGTGACGCGGCGTTACCGGCTTGAGGACATCAACCAGGCGTGCGATGACCTGAGAAGCGGTCAGATCACGGGCCGGGCGATCATTGATTACACCGAATAACGGCCCGCATGATGTCGGCCCGGTGAACGCCAACTCAGATGAGTTCTACCATGTCTCCCTCCCCATAGCGGAAAAGATTTGCCTTGTGACGGGCGGCGGTCAGCCGCGCGGCATGGCCGTGGCCGAGGCACTGACCAGGGCGGGCGCGAAGACGGTTGCGATCACGTATTCCGTCGATCGCGAAGCGGCCCACGAGACCTACGTCAGCATCCAGACCCTCGGCGCGGGTTGCCTCCTCGCCAGGATGGACGTCACCGACAGGCAGTCCATACGCAATGTGTTGCTCTGGGTCACAGACCAGGTTGGGAAGATCGATGTCCTGGTAAACGCTGAAGAGACTTCATGGCCGGAATCGCTCGGTTCGGCGCCCGCCGGCGAACGGCTGCAGGCGGTCGGGGTGAACATCCGGGCGCAGGCGCTCACGGCGGACGAGGTTCTGCCATTCATGGGCGTCCAGAAGACGGGCGGTCTGGTGATAGGGATAGCGGTTGAAGACGACGTGAGCGCTGCTATCAGGAGCCTTGGGGAGCCCGGCACACCCGCCTCCGTAGCGGCGTTGATCTCGCCCATGACCGCACTGGCTGCATCGCGGCAGGTGACGTTGAAAGTACTGCCCTTTGGTCCGCCGGACCGGGTGGCGGCGGCGGTCGTCGACCTGGCGACGGGCTAGCGACCGGCCCGGGCGCGATGGACAAATCTCATCGTCGATCACCAGGGCACGCTTCGGTCACCAAAACCCCACATTTCTGGCACATGTGCCAAGAATGACAGGCCCCA
>JADFRU010000206.1:0-4031 GCA_022561115.1 Chloroflexota bacterium
GCGCGCGGCGACCTTGACGCCGCAATCGCGTACGCAACACAGAGGGAGGCGTTTGGCGGCCCGATCTCGGACAAACAGGCCATCGCTTTTATGCTCGCTGACATGGCGACCGAGGTCGATGCGGCGCGACTGATGACCTTCCGGGCGGCTTCTCTCGTGGACGAGGGGTTGCCGCACGGTGTGGAGTCGGCGATGGCAAAGCTGTACGCGTCTGAATCGGCAGGCCGGGTCGCGCACAGGGCGCTCCAGATTCACGGCGGTACCGGGTATTTCCGGCCGGCCATCGTGGAACGTATCTACCGGGACCAGCGCGTGACCGAGATTTACGAGGGAACCTCGGAGATTCAACGCATGGTCATATCAAGGGCGCTGATCGACGCCGCAAAGGCCTGAGACCAAACCCCGGGTAAATCCCAAATCCCGGGTTAAATCGCTCCGTTCTGGCCGGTTCCGGTTCATGCCCGGACCCCACACACAGACCGTACACACACGCGGGCCAAACCCGTGAATCTTGCGCCCGTGCAACACAGGCGCGACAATCTGCATGTCATAACGGCATCAACTTCTGAGCGTTTGCGCCAATCTGAAACGCAGTGATCGGTCATAGCGCCCCGTATTCAGGGGGCCGTAGGCCGGGCGCAACCCGGGATTTCAACAAACACAACCCCATGATCTACAACGTCGCGGCTCTCCTCTCCGGAGAGGTCGGAGCAACCCGCGTCTTCTCGATCGACGACGAAGCCATCGTCTCTGAAGGCGGAGGATTCCACGGTATCTCCGGAGTTGTCAAACTCATACGGACTGATCGTGGCATCCTTCTGTTTTCGGAAATTTCGGGTGATGGCCTGAACGAGTGCGCCCGTTGCCTTGCGCCGTCGGTCAGCACCCTTAACACCGCCCTTGAAGAAGAGTATTTTCCCGTCAACGGAGATCTCGGCGCCGGTTCATCACTCCTGCGGCAGAAGGTTGTCGAGGAGGAGGAGATCCCGGAATTCTGGATTGATGAAACCAACAATCTTGACGCCAGTGAAGCTATCAGGCAGGCGCTCGTCTCAGAGATGCCCCTGATACCGCTGTGTGTGCCGGAATGCGCCGGCATATGCCCGGAATGTGGCAACAATCGCAACACCAACCCCTGCGGGTGCGAAATCGATACCATCGATCCACGACTCGCCGGGCTGCTTGACCTGAAGGTTCCCGACAATCTAGGAGTCCGTTTGTAACAGGGCCGTAACACATCATTTCCGTTGCGCTCATACCTTGCGTGGTGGCACTGATGAAACGAGACTGATGTCTCCTTAACGGCCCTCTGGAGAAGCTGTACTATGGCCCCGCTTCCAAAGAAGAAACATTCCCGAGCCAGGAAGGGCGGACGCGCCGCCCATCATTTTCTGACTCGTGGCGCCCTTTCGATCTGCCAGCAGTGCAGATCGGTGAAGCTGCCTCACCGGGTATGCCCGGTCTGTGGCTACTACAGGGGGCGATCGATCATCGACATTGAAGACCCCGGAGTTGAGGTCGCAGAGCCGGCGCAGGGCGATCACAACCACTAAACGGCCCCGGTGACCCCCCGGATATTTCCAGAATCGGAAAATACCGGTACGACACATAGCAGGAGCAAGCACAACCTGATGTCCCCAACCTCCCAGACTGAGAAGGTGGCCTACCTTTTCCCCGGACAGGGCTCGCAGAGCGTCGGGATGGGCAAAGACCTCTATGACGGCTCTCCCGCCGCCCGGGCGGTCTTTGAAGAGATTGATGACACACTCGGACGGTCGCTAACGACGATCATGTTCGATGGACCCCAGGAAGAACTCACCAAGACCCAGAACGCTCAACCTGCTATCACCGCCGTCTCTCTGGCCGCCTACAAGGCCCTGGAAGAGGCGCAGGGGTGCTGCCCGGATATTGCCATGGTGGCCGGTCACAGCCTGGGTGAATACAGCTCACTGGCGGTTGCGGGCGCTCTCAGCGTTGCCGATACCGCACGGCTCGTGGTTGAACGTGGACGCCTGATGCAGCACGCCTGCGACGAGCGCCCGGGTGGAATGGCCGCCCTCCTCGGCATAGACGAGCTCACCGTTGAAGAGATCTGCCGAGAGACCGGCACCTACATATCAAACATCAACACTGATGACCAGATCATCGTGTCCGGGGACCACATGTCGCTCGCCAAGGCGATCGACCTCGCGGCTGCTCGTGGCGCACGGAAGTGCGTTCCGCTGCCCGTCGGCGGCGCATTCCACTCCGGCCTTATGGAGCCCGCCCGTTCCGGCCTGCTGGAAGTGATCGACTCCCTTGACTGGCGAGACCCCACCGTCCCCGTTATCGCAAACTGTGACGCCCGTTCCCTCACCACCGCCAGCGAGATCAAGGAAGAGCTGGGCATGCAGATCATGTCCTGCGTCCGCTGGTCTGATTCAATCCGTTACATGCTTGGCAACGGCGTGCGTCAGTTCGTGGAAGTTGGCCAGGGCCGGGTGCTCGCCAGCATGCTGAAGCGCATCGACCGTAACGCCACTATCTCCAACATCTCGGACATGGAGTCCGTGATGGCGCTCGCCAGTTAACCGGCAAGCGCACCCGTCCGATTTCACGCATCGAGTCCAGAGGTTGTCTTGATCAGCGCTCCCCGTGAGTCTGGCGGTGAGGAACCGGAAGATTACTCGCCGGGAAACTACACCCCGGGAGATGTGGCCGCGCGAGAGATTTCGCCGCGAGACATCCCGGATGAAGAGGTCCTGTCCCCACGCACGCCCGGGCTGATCCATATGAAGCCGGACTCGGAGACGGACCCTCATGTGCCGTCCAGGCGCAGCGGCGCCCGCGCAGCAGCCATGCAGGCGTTGTACGAGGCCGAGAGTACAGGCCATCCGGCGCGCACCGCTGTGGACCAGATAGCGGAACGTGACGATCTGCCGGACCGGTACCGCGCCTTCGCCACGCGCCTGGTGGAGGCGGTCGAGTCAGACCGGTTGGCGCTGGACGCCCGCATCGGTGAACTCGCGCCTGCACGTCCCGTGGAGCGGATTGACCGGATTGACCGGGCTATTCTTCGGCTCGCTCTCGCCGAACTGTCACTTGAAGGTGACGATCTGACCCCGCCCGCGGTGATCGCGAACGAGGCCGTGGAGCTGGCAAGACTTTACGGCTCGGAAACATCACCACGGTTCATCAACGGAGTCCTCGGCACGGTGCTACGATAATCCGCCGTCAGATGAGACGATAACTACTTGACCGGACGCCGGTACTCCCTACTAGGATGTGCACGGCGATCAGGGTCAGGTAAATAGCTGACCTTTAAGTTGAACAGATACATAAATCACGATCACGGAGGGAACGAATGGCGACGGTTTTCGAGCGGGTGCGAGATATCGCGGCCGATAAACTCAGCGTGGAGCCCGATGACGTCAAGCTGGAGTCGTCCTTCACCGAGGACCTCGAAGCGGATTCGCTTGACGTGGTCGAACTGATCATGGCCCTGGAAGAAGAGTTCGGGGACGACGACACGCCGCTGGAGATCTCTGACGAAGACGCTGAGGGTCTCAACACAGTCCAGGACGTTGTGGACTACCTCGGCGAAAAAGGCGTAAACGACTAAACCTGAACACCCGCTCCCACAACCCCGGGACTTGAACCCCCGGGCGCGTGGGAGAGGCCGCCACCGCGGCCGAGGCCCAGCATGACCGAGCCGCCGACCGGTCCGGAACGCATGACCTCAGACGACGAGTCCCGGGGCGATCTGACTTCGGGTGACCTGTCGATAGAGGACATCGCGGCGACCGTGCGCAGTTGCACGTTGTGCGCCCTGTCCGGGACTCGGACCAACGCTGTGCCCGGTGAAGGGTCCGCCTCGCCGTCGATCCTGTTCATCGGCGAGGGTCCGGGGTTCAACGAAGACCAGCAAGGCCGCCCGTTTGTGGGACGCGCCGGAAAACTGCTGGATGAGTTACTCGGCGTCGTACCCCTGCAACGCTCTGACGTGTACATAACAAACGTCGTGAAGTGCAGGCCGTCGGAAAACCGAGACC
>JADFRU010000207.1:0-4027 GCA_022561115.1 Chloroflexota bacterium
TCCACTCGATCTCGAACGAACTGGATCTCGGGCTGGATCTGCCGTAAGGGCAGAGGCCAGAAGACGCCCCCCGGGCAATCCATCGCCCGTCCTGAGGCTCTCGAAGGGGGAAGAAAGCGTCCGGTCTATGCCCTTCGCGCTGGAACAGGGGAGGTTTGAGAAGGCTTTTATCCCAGGTAACGAGCCTTCAGCGGCGTCTCTTTGTAGTCGTCTCCGACGCGCTCGACGCGGTAGGCACGCGCGTCCGGGTCCTGCGTAACGATCTCGTGCAACTCGTCGCCGATGTAGTGGAGCGCGCAGCCGTCATCGGTCGCTATCCCGGGTGAAACCGTGCCGTCGCTGATCAACTTGCGATATGTGGACGGCCGGTCCGGGTGTGCGCTGTAGTGTGTGGAGTTGCTGCCCTTGAGCAGCCCCGTGCATCTCAAAGCGGTCAGGCCGCCGGGAATCGAGTCCGTGATGCAGTCATCGAACCAGCAGATCGACCCCGCACTGGTGCCGGATAGCACGATCCCCGCCTCCCACGCCTCGCGCATGATCTCGCCCAACCCCCACTCGTTCCAGAGCGCCATCAGGTTTTTGGTGTTGCCGCCGCCGACGTAGATGATGTCGTGCTTGAGTACATAGGACCGGATGTCCGCCTGTGGAGGTGAGTACAGGCTCAGGTGGGACGTCTCGCAGTCATGCCGGCCGAAATCCTGGTAGAACGTCGCGAGGTTGTGTGCAGCGTCTCCCGTGGCCGTTCCCACGTAGCAAACCTTTGGGCGAGCCTTGTCCGGCAGCGTGAGCAGATGTTCCCGCAGCAGTGGGCGTTTCCATTGCGGCGGGAAGAAGTCACCGCCGATGCCAAAAATCTGTTTATCCAATTTCGCCGCTCCTCGGTTCAAGCCGGATCAGCCGGTAATCACCCGATGGTTCCAGAAGTCCGGATCAGACTTCAGCGTACCGGAAGCAATCGGTGACATGGTCATTGACCATGCCTGTCGCCTGCATGAATGCGTAGATCGTAGTCGGGCCGACGAACCGGAATCCTCGTTTCCGCAGGGCCTTGCTCATCGACTCCGATACATCGGTGGTGGCCGGGATTTCACCGAGCTTTATCCGGGCATTACGCGCTGGCTCGCCGCCCGCCAGTTCCCACAGGTAGGCGTCAAGGCTCCCGAACTCTTTCTGGATGGCGAGCGCCGTGCCTGCGTTGCCGATCGTCGCCTCAATCTTCCCGCGGTGGCGCACGATTCCTGCGTCTCCCATCAGGCGCTCGACATCTGATTCGCCGTAACCTGCGACCGTAGGGATGTCAAAGTCCGCAAACGCCCGGCGATATCCGACGCGTTTGTTGAGGATCGTTTGCCAGCTCAACCCGGCCTGCGATCCCTCCAGGATTAGCATTTCGAACAGGTGGCGGTCGTCGTGTGACGGTACGCCCCATTCCGTGTCGTGGTATTCGCCCATCAGGTCGTTACCGGCAGCCCATTCACAGCGAGAAGTCATTTAGTGCCGTCCATTGGTCAAAACCGCTCAAGTCTCTACTGGCTCGTGATATTAGCCGGACTGGTCGGATTGGTGGCTATCGCTTGCGCATCGAACGCGGAGCGTGAAACGGGTGGGCCGGCGCCGCGTGCGATGCCAACGGCGACAATCCCGGCTCCGACTTCAACGCCGGCCCCTGCCGCAAACCCGGACGCGACGCCGATCTCCGGCGCGCGCACGGAATCGACCGCCACGCCGGCCGCGTCGATCAGTGCAACCCCGCCGGTCGCTACCCCGGAACCGCCCCCGGCGACGGTCACCGCAATGCCAACTCCCCCGGCCACGTCCGTACCCGTCCTTACTGGAAAAGCTGCCGAGTTAGCCCGCATTAACGAACTCGTATCGGGAATCAGGGAGCTGTCCTCGGACGGGGAACCGAACGTCGCGCTGGTCGATAGGAACCGTATCGCTGCGGAACTTGCGGAGGAACTTGATGACCCTGATGTGCTGATTGAGATAGCGAACCTTGAGGTGCTTCTGAAGCTGCTGGGGTTGATCCCGCAGGATGAAAGTCTCCTTGAGATTGAACGCAGCCTGCTGGAGGGCGCAGTGGTCGGGCTGTACAACCATGAGACCGGTGAGTTGCTTGTACTGGCGGATGGCGAAGAGTTGTCTGCCTCGGCAAAGTCGGTGTATTCGCACGAATACGCGCACCTGCTGCAGGACGTGAACTTTGGACTCGGCGACCTGTTCGAGAATGCGGAGCAGGATTCTGAGCGCACGGGCGCGCTGCAGGCGCTGGCCGAGGGCGAAGCGACATTTATCGAGACGATCTATGTAGCGCGCCAGTTTACCGACCAGGACCGGGCCGAGCTTTTCAATATCGACCCCGAAAGTCTCGCTGCGTTCGAGGCTGCGCCGGACTTTCTTCGCCTTTCGCTACAGTGGCCTTACTTAACGGGATTTGCGTTTGTGAACTCGATCTGGCAGCAGGGCGGCATGTCAGCGCTTGATGCCGTCTGGGCGGACCTGCCGGAGACGACGGAACAGATCATCCATCCAGAAAAGTACCGCGCTGACGAGTACCCGGAATCTCTCCTGGACCTCCCGGATATGGCGGCGATTCTTGGCGCTGGGTGGGAGGTACGCGATATGGATGTGCTTGGCGAGGCGGTCATCGGCATCTGGCTGGAGGCGCTGGGCGTCAGCCGAGACTCCGCCGCACAGGCAGCCGGTGGCTGGGGTCAGGACCGCTACGTCCTGTTGGACGGGCCGTCCGGGGAGTCAGCGATGGGCCTGTTGATCGAGTGGGATGAACCGGCGATCGACGCTCTCCAGTTCTCGACGGCGCTCGGGCGCGCGCTGGATGATACCGACAGCTTCAGCAGCCTTGATAGCGGGAACGCGACGGTCGAGATCTGGCACGGTCCGGGCGGCGTCCTCGCCTTCGCCCTTGATGACACGTCAGGGGCGGCAGGGGTCGCCGTCGCGCCGACGTTGGACCAGGCGATGACGTTGCTGGACGCGCTGGTCGGCCGGTAACGCCTGCGCTACGCGCGCTCGGGTCCCGTCTTGAGACTTCCACTGAATGGGGCATGGATTGAACACAGGCATTGGTCATCAGGGCCACATCAACTGAAATACGTCAAAGTAAGCTACCTTCCCAAGGCTGTTGTTTGGGAAAGGAAAGTCAGGAATCTATTCCTACCGGTCGGGATAAGTAAGGGACTTTTCCTTGAGCTAGCCATAAAGAAAGGAAAGCCGGGTATCCTTTTCTACCGGTCGGGATAAGTAAGGAAGCTTTCCTAAGGCGATTCGTAGGGGAAGGAAAGTCGAATCTTCTTTCTTAAGACCGTTGATCGGGAAAGAAACGGGAGTCGATGTTTCTCTGCGCCCCGGCCACAAGGAACCATATTACCGGTGCTTCTGCCCAGGTTTGACGAGTACAGGTCTGTGCGTACAGGAATCACAGGCGTCGGTCTGGGCTCGGCAAGGAGGACACACGTGAACCTGACGGCGGGCGCGCCCGGTAAGCTGGTTGACATCGGGGAAGGGGCCTTCGCGTTCATTCCAGATCCGCTTCCGCCGGCCATAGAGGCAGACTGGGAACTTGCCGAGTTGATCGGCGAAGCAAACCGGGCGCTGGGAGCGGTCGAGGCGGTCGGAGGCAGACTCGCCAATCCGGATCTGGTGGCGGCCCCATTGCTGAATCGAGAAGCGGTGTTGTCCAGCCGTATCGAGGGAACGGTGACGTCCCTTGAGCAACTGGCTCTGTTCGAGGCGTCCCCTGAAGACGCCCCGTCTCCGTTGGACGCACGTGTAGTTCGGAACTACGTGGTTGCCGTGCGCTACGGTCTGGAGCGACTTCAAAACTTGCCTGTGAGCCTGCGATTGATCAGGGAAGTGCACGAGCGTCTGTTTGATGGAGTGGGAGGACAGGTTCCCCTTCCGGGCGAGTTCCGGCTCGGGCAAAACTACATCGGCAGCCGCGCTCCGGGCATCGAGTCTGCGCGTTTCGTTCCGCCACCACCGGCTCAGGGTCTTCCCGCACTCCAGA
>JADFRU010000208.1:0-4017 GCA_022561115.1 Chloroflexota bacterium
TCTTCCGCCATCGCCTCGGTGAGGACCAATACTCCAGCTTTCGATATTCCGTAGGCGCCGTTGAATGCAGCGCCCTTGTCGCCCGGCATTGCTCCAATATTGATAATGCGTCCCCAGCCGTTCTCAACCATTCCGGGTACTGCGGCGCGGGACATGTAAAACGCAGATTTGAGATTTAAGGTCAGGAAGTAGTCGAGCTCCTCATCTGTGGTTTCGGCAAGCGATTGCTGGGGTCGCCAGCCACCTACGAGGTTTGCCACGATATCCAGATGGCCATGAATTTCTATCGCACTCTGAACCGCGCCGTTCACCGCGATCGGGTCAGTCACATCGAAACGCATAGGACTGGATTCAGGGTCGTACTGGCTCTCTCGGAAGATTGTGATGCCAGCGTCCGTCATCGCGGATACTACAGCCGACCCAAGCGCCCCGGTTCCGCCGGTTACGAGTGCCACTTTTCCCTTAGTAATACCTGGCAATTCGATTCTCCTGACTATCTGGTCCTGATTTTCTGGCGGGTGGGACTATCCGAGGGTTCCGTTGGAGCCACCGTCTATGTGAATCGTCTCAGCGCTGATGTAGTCGCTCTCAATGAGGTTGATAATTGCGGACGTTACATCGTCAGGATGCCCCCAGCGTTGGGCCGGGACCGTCCTGGCAATGGCAGCGACCCGATCTTCAGCGAGACCTGACGGCGGTAGTATCGCGCCAAGGGCAACCTGGTTGACCTGAACATTTGGGCCAACCGCAGCGGCCAGGGTGCGGGTGATAGCCGCCAGCGATGCCTTTGAGACGCCGTAGGCGAAGCGATTTGGCTTCACAAGTTTGGTGTCGTTGATGTTGATCACTTTGCCGGGAGCGTCTCCCAGGGCGGCAATCATCATCTGTGAGAGCCGAAATGGCGCCCAGGCATGCACCGTCATGTTCTGTTCCCAATCGGCCCGCGTCGTTGTTTCAAGACCGCCTTGAACGTATACAGACGCGCTATTAATGAGCACGTTGAGTTTGCCAAATTGGTCGATAACGTTGGGAACCAGCGAATCGATCTGAGCCGGGTCTGTGAGGTCAGCCTGGAAGCAGTGCACCTGGCCACCGGATTGGGTGATCAGTTCAGCAACTTCTCTGGCTTCTCGATCAGAAGATCGGTAGTGAATCGCGACGGTTGCATTTCGGGCGGCCAGCGCAAGCGAAATCGCCCTCCCAACCCGGGTGGCGCCACCGGTGACGAGTGCTACAGCGGACTCAGGATTCAAGATGCTACCCCGGCCTGGAGCCCAGGTTGTGAAAATCCAACGACTCTAGAGAAGATTCCCGCCTTGATGGCGGATGTGGGCCATGAACTCATCACGGGTTGTGACGTTCTCACGGAACTCACCAATCATGGCGCTGGTCACCATCTTGGTGTGATGCTTTTTGACGCCGCGCATAACGGCGCAGAGGTGAGTTGCCTCAATCACAACGCCAACCCCACGCGGGTTGATCATAGTGCCCAGAAACTCGGCAACCTGGTGGGTCATCCGCTCCTGGACCTGGAGCCGCCGGGCGAACATGTCCACCAGGCGCGGGATCTTGGACAGGCCGATCACCTTGTCCTCCGGCAGGTAGCCGACCGACGCCCGGCCGTAGAACGGAAGCATGTGATGCTCACACAGGCTGTAAAAATCGATGTCCTTCACGACCACCATTTCGTCGTACTCGACGTCGAACAGCGCGCCGTTCAGAAGCTCCACCGGGTCGGTGGCGTAGCCTGCCAGGAGCTCGTCGTACATTCGTGCCACGCGGGCAGGAGTGCTGGCGACGCCGTCCCGGGAGACGTCTTCGCCAACCGCGTCAAGGATGGTGCGCACCGCACCGGCCACGACGGTTTTGCATTCCGCGCTGAGGACGGGGCCGTCCTCGAATTCGGGGGGGTCGGTCTGGCTTGCCGGCCCGTCGCGGTCCGCAAGAGGTTTCTCTTCGATCATCACTGTGCCTTCCTGCAGCGGCGGCAAGGCTGCTTTCGGCTATCCATAGGGTAGGGACTGGCAGTTTACCAACCGGAGGCGATTGGGAAGCATGGAGCCGGAATGGGCGGCAGCCGGGTATCTGGAGGCCCCAAATCGTGAGTTGGCAATTATCCTCCGGCGATGGCGGGAAGGAAGTGAACCTCGGTCTCGTCGTCCTCGATCTTATGGAGCAGCCCCTGCCGGGTGGCCTGTTCTCCGACAATCGCCGCCAGGCCGGGTTTGAGCTCACCGTCCTGCAAGATGTATTTCGCTGCGCCCGGGATTTCTTTCTCCAGGTTCTCTATGACCTCCCGGAGATTCTTGCCGGGGATCTGTATATCAATCCGGCCTCCGGCCTGTTTGCGCAACGGCTGCGGTATGAATACACGGGCCATATGGAACTTTCCTTCTGATGATTCCGACGACTTCTGCCGGTATCTCGCATCTAAACACTGACGCTACACGCCGTCCCTCCGGGACCGGAGACCTCGCAACGTCCACCAGCGATCATGGCTACCCTCCGATCATAGCTGTAAGAAACGAGAAGGGGCGCCCCGGCTGCCCGGAACGCCCCCAATGTCTTAAGTTACGGTCGCTGAACCGCAACTCCGACCTTATTCTCTGGCTTTAAGCGCCGCACGAATGCGACCCGGGTTTATCGGGGTCTCGCGGAACCTGATACCCAGGGCGTCGTGGATGGCGTTTGCGATCGCCGCCACGGGCGGAACGATCGGCACTTCACCGACGCCACGGACGCCAAAGGGATGGCCCGGGTTCGGGACCTCGACGATGATCGTCTCGATCTCCGGCAGGTCCAGGCTGGTCGGCATCCTGTAGTCCAGGAAGCTTGAGTTGACCATCTCGCCGTCGTCGTTGAAGAAGTATTCCTCGTTCAACGCCCAGCCGATGCCCTGTGCCACTGCGCCCTGCATCTGTCCTTCAACATATGCCGGGTGTATCGCCGTGCCCACGTCCTGGGCGATGGTGTAACGGATCACGTCCGTCTTACCGGTTTCCGGGTCGATCTCGATGTCCACGATCTGCGTGGAGTACGCGCCGCCGGCTCCCTCCGGGTCTACCGATGCGCTGCCCACGACCGGGCCTCCGGTCGAGCCGAGCTTGCTGGACAGCTCCTTGTGGGAGAGCCGCAGTTCAGGGTCCGACTTCGACTGGTAGTTGCCGTTGGAAAACTCGACCTGGTCCGGGTCAACGTCCCAGAGCTTCGCTGCACGCTCAAGGAGCTGTGTAACGACATCCTGCGCGGCGTCGTGCGCCGCGTAGCCGGTGGCGTAGGTCGTGCGGCTTCCGCCGGTCACGTCTGTGTAGCCAATGCCTTCCGTGTCAGCAACGTGCGGGCGCACATCTTCTACCGGGATGCCGAGCACCTCGGCCGCCATCATGGCGATGGATGCACGCGAACCGCCGATATCGGTCGAGCCCTCGGTCAGGGCGACGGTCCCATCCTCGTTGACCGAGATGGTCACAGCAGACTTGAGGCCGATGTTGAACCAGTATCCGGTTGCGACTCCACGGCCCCGCAATTTGCCGTCCGTGGCATTTTCCAGCGGTGTCTTCCAGTGGTCTGACGCCCTCGCCGCCTCGTGGGTTTCGATCGCTCCTATCTTCGGATGGATCGGCCCGTCAGCCCTGCGAGTGCCTTCTTTAGCTGCGTTTTTGATGCGGAACTCGAGTACGTCCATCCCGATCTTTTCGCAAATCTCGTCTACTACGGTTTCCATGGCGAACGCAGCGTGGGTGGCGCCGGGAGCCCGGTACGCGGCCGTCTTCGGCTTGTTCACGACGATGTCATAACCATCGATCCGCGTGTTTGGAATGTCGTAAGCGGAGAAGACGCACATCGCTGCGGCGCCGACCGGAGAACCGGGGTACGCGCCGGCGTCAAACCGCAGGTCCGTGGAGGCGGCGGTTATCGTGCCGTCATTCTTGACCCCGACTTTGACCTTCATCCATGAACCGGGTGTGGGACCGGTCGCCTCGAACACTGCGGTTCGTTCCATCAGCAGCTTCACCG
>JADFRU010000209.1:0-3969 GCA_022561115.1 Chloroflexota bacterium
TGGGCGCGCTGGCGACGAGTTACGGGGAGCGCGTCGGGTCGGGACCACATGATTTTGCGTTCCCGGGACCTGAGGCGGTCGCTGCGGTCGGAGAGCAGGCGGTGCGCGATCTCAGGTGGGGATTCCGGGCGCGGTACCTGGAGGCGGCGGCCATCGCCGTCGCTTCCGGCTCCCTGGTGCTGGAGGCTTTGCTGGACGCGTCTTATGAAGAGGCGCGTGACGCTCTCGTATCGCTGGACGGGGTCGGGCCCAAAATCGCTGATTGCGTCCTGGCGTTCTCCCTGTCGCAAGGGGAAGCGTTCCCCGTAGACCGGTGGGTTAGGCGTGCGATGGAGGAGTGGTACGGGGCGTCCGGCAAGATGACTAATGACGAGGTTGGACGGATGGCGCGCGAGCGCTTCGGCGAGGACGCGGCATACGCCCAGCAGTACCTGTTCCACCAGCAGCGGATGGCGGCGCGGGCGACCGCCTCGTAAGTGCGGGGTTCGCTGCGCCCGCACGGTGTATCGCCTTACGCCGAGACGCGTCAGGGCGCGACGCGTCCTTAAGATAGCCTCGGAGCGCGCGTCGCAAGGCTCGCTCACCTGAACCCGGAGTAGTGGCGGGCCCCGGCTCCGATAATGCGCGTCCGAAACGTCCGCCTGCCCCGTTCAGGTGCCCGATGGGCGTGACATCAGAACCCGGAGCCGCCGCTTCACCAGCGTCAGCTCGTCGTCGCGCGTCCCGACGGCCCTGTCGAGCCGGGCACGGTGTAACTCATCCAGCAAACGGCCGACAAGCGGCCCTTCAGGCACCCCGGCGTTCAGGAGATCGTCGCCCGAGAGGAGAGGCGTTTTGAATCGCAACTCCTCCAGCCACGAACGGAGCGCTGCCTTCTGCCGGGTTTCAGGCGCAAGCTGTAGCTGGGCTTCCAGCGCGCTGATCGGGAACCCTGAGAGCAGTTCTGCAATCTCACTTGGGCGCAGGTCCGCACGCTCCAGCACCGGGGCGATATCCCTGTAACCGGAGCCGGACTCAAGCGCTTCCCGCCACTCCGGCGGCGGCTCGATTCGCACTATCAGGGCGGCAGCCTCGGCGCTCGTGAGACCGGCCCCGATCAGCGCGACGTGAAACAGGGGCTCCCGGTCGGGAGTCTCCTCGATGGCTTTGAGTGACCTGGCGGCGATGCGGAACGCCGGTGAAATGGCGCTGAGCACGCCAAGCTCGTCGGCGCGCTTCAGGACGGCGGCCCGGGTCGGTTCATCCAGGATGCGCCGCAGTTCCGCCAGTATGCGCGCCGGGGACACGGCGTCGAAATGGCCACAGTCACGGATCAAATCCTCCGCGGAAGCGGGTTGCAGACTGAAACCCAGGCGAGCCTCATACCGCACCGCCCTCATGGCGCGTGTAGGGTCATCGGCAAAGCTGGCTGGATGAAGAGTCCTGAGCCGTCGCATCATCAGGTCCGTCATCCCGTTGTGTGGATCGATCAGCTCGCCCCAGCCATCGCTCGACAGGTCTATCGCCATGGCGTTTATGGAAAAATCGCGGCGTGCAAGGTCCTCCGAGATACCGGCGGGACTCACCTCCGGCAACGCGCCCGGGTGCTCGTACGTCTCGGCGCGTGCGGTGGCGACATCGATAGAGAAAGAGGACATCTCGATCGAAGCGGTCCCGAACTCCGAGACCTTCGAAACCACACCGCCCAACTTGTTTGCGAGCGCCGCCGCAAAGGCGGGGCCGTCGCCGACCACCGAGAGATCGATATCCGCAGAGCCCTCGCCTCGCAGGAGGTCCCGAACCATACCTCCAACCAGATACAGTTCCCGGGCTGTCTCAGGCTGTTCGTCCGCAGCAGGCCCCTGGAACGCAACGCTCGCAGCGGAACGCAGGACCTCAAGGACGGGTCCGGGCAGTGAGCGTTCCATCAGTGTGGCGACGTTGGGCATGGCGAGGCTGCGGTCCGGCACGAGCGGGTTGCCTGGCGGGACCGGGTGTCCTGTCTGTGGGTCGTTACCGGGGTGGCAGGGCGGAATATCAGTCTAGCGGAGGGCTATTCCGGACCGGCCCACGGGTGCCGGCGTGAAACCAGCCTTTTGACCCGGGTTCCGGTCGTAACTAGACTATCCGTGCCTTCGACGATATTGCCGGTTGAATGCACAACAATTATCGGACGCGCAGACGTCCGGGGGATCACAGATGGCTACCAGTACTCCGATAAAGACAGAGATATTCATCGACTTCACCTGACCGTGGGTCAGGCAGGCGGGCCGTTGGCTTGCTGACGTGAAAGAAGAGCTGGGTGACGAGCTTCAGATCACCTGGCGGAGTTTTGCTCTTGAACAGGTGAACAGCAAGGAAGGCGATGACTGGAAGGCGTGGGAGCAGGGCCCGGAGTACGAAAGCCGCGGGCTGCTCGCGCTGTGCGCCGGTGAGGCTTCCAAGAGCCAGGGAGATGAGCTTCACAACAAGTTCTTCATGGCCCTGCTCACGGCACGCCACGAGGACCGCAAGGACATCCGTGATCGTGAGGTCATCCTGGGGATCGCCCGGGATACCGGCCTTGACATGGACAGCTTCGAAAAAGAACTGGATGATCCGGAGACCCTGAAAAAGGTTGGCGCGGACCATGAACGGGCCGTAGAGATGGGGATTTTTGGCACGCCGACCTTCGTGTTCGAGGATGTCCCACCGACCTTCGTGAAGACCTACACGCCGGCCAGGGAAGAAGCGGTGGAGTTGTTCCGGCACTTCCTCGCCCTGTCGCAGGGCAGCAAGCTTTTCGGTGAGATCAAGCGCCCGCAGCCGCCGTGGCCGCGCGGCATTTTCGACGACGACTAGGGAGCTAGAGTGCCCGCGCAACTGGCAGATGACGCGCGTCTGGGCGAGCTTGAGAAGCGACTCGGTGTCCGTTTCAGGGACCGGTCGCTGCTCAGGCTCGCGTTGACCCACAGCTCGTACCTGAACGAGAACCCTGGCGAGGCGGCGGAGTCCAACGAACGGCTTGAGTTCCTCGGTGACGCGGTTCTCGGCGCAGCTATCGGGTATCGGCTCTTCCACGATGCGCCCGATGCTGCGGAGGGCGATCTCACAACGATCCGCTCCCACGTCGTCAGGGAGCGGGCCCTGGCCGGGGCGGCACGGCGGCTGGGACTCGGCGAGTTCCTGACGCTCGGCCGTGGTGAGGCCGCAAACGGCGGTAAAGAAAGGCCGTCCATCGTCGCAGACGCTTTCGAGGCGGTGGTGGGCGCCGTAATGGAGGACCAGGGTTACGAGGCCGTCTCCGCGTTCGTCGTAAGGTGCCTGGAACCGGAAATTGCGGCTGCGCTCAAAGAGGAGTCGCCAAAGGACCCCAAATCGCTCCTGCAGGAACGCGTTCAGGCTGATGGAGGGTCACCGCCCGAGTACAGGCTGTTGCGGGAGGACGAGCAGAACGAGGACGAGCGGTTTACCGTAGAGGTGGTGATCTCAGGCGAGCCGGTCGCGACCGGTATCGGCCGCCGGAAGCTGGATGCAGAGCGCATGGCGGCGGGCCGGGCGCTGGAACTTCCAGTGACGCTTGATGACACTGATCGCACTCGTTAGTCACACCGGGCAGGCGCTGCCGGGAGCGAAAATAGGCCAACCCCTCCGGGCGACAGTGCTGTCAAACTGGCGTTGCCGGACGCCGGTAGTCGCCTGAACATTCTCAAACCTTTCTAGGGAGTTCCGGCCAACTGCTTGGCCTCGCTTTCTATTGCTTTTTGCGCCGTATGTTAACCAGACAAACCAGGAAACAATGCGGCTTCCTGGTTGTAGCGTCGGTAGCGGGAGTGAATTCGAACTACTGAGCAGCACTGAGGCAGAGGGCCTCATCCCCTCCTTTTTACCATATGGGTGGTTTCTGACTCACACACGATTTCGCCGTTCTGGTTGATAATATCCAGCTTGAAGGTGACGATACCCCGATCCGGTTTGCTGGTAGTGCGCAGGCTGGTGACCTCAGCCCTG
>JADFRU010000210.1:0-3970 GCA_022561115.1 Chloroflexota bacterium
TAGACGCTGCGGAAGTCCAGGTCCGGCACAAGGTCACCCGGGTCCAGGTCACTGGCCTTCGTAGACGGGTACTGCCCGTACATGCCGCCCTTCACACCCTTGCCTATGACAAGGCACACACCGGCGGCCCCGTGGTCCGTTCCGGAGCCGTTGTCATACACGCGGCGGCCGAACTCAGAGAACAGGAACATGACGACGTTATCGGCGGCGTTATGCTCCTTGAGGTCGTCGAAGAAGTCTCGTATGGCGGTGGACACGTCAGACCAGAGCCTGTGGTGTGAGCCGAGCTGGTCGGCATGAGTGTCGAAGGAGCCGTGGTCGCAGTAGAAAACCCTGGAGCCGAGACCGGCAAGGTGAACCTGGGCGATGCCCTTCAACTTCCGCGCAATGCTTGAGTCCGAGTACTCAACGGTTGACGAGTAACGCTCCGGCGCCACGTTCAGAATCTCGGCGCCCTTCAGCGCGTCCAGCCCGGTCTGCCCCAGGTAGTCCATCACAGCGCCGGAGCCGATGGCGGGCGAGTACATCCTCTTGTACCGGCTGAGCACGCGATCGAGCTTCTGCTCGGGCGTGATGTCGGTCAGGAGACCGTAGCTGTTGATGTTCTCCACGGTGGCCACCGGCACGTCGGGGGCTACCAGGGCGCGGAACAGGGTCGGTCCCATGCTGACCGCGGTAACCACGTTTTCCTTGTTGGGGTCAAGGTCTCGTATAACACGGCCGAGCCATCCCTCTGTGCCCAGCTTGTCCGGCTCACATGTGTGCCATATGTCCATCGACCGGAAATGAGAGCGAGGTGAGTTTTCGTAGCCGACGCCGTGAAGAATCGCCACGTCACCGGCCTGGTACATCTTCTGAATAGCGCCCATCGTGGGATGGAAGCCGAACTCATCGTCCAGCGTCAGCACATCGCCCTCCGCCACATTCACGGTTGGGCGGTAGTCCCGATAACGGGGGTCGTTATACGGCACGACCGTGTTCATGTAGTCGTTGCCGCCCGTCAACTGAAGGACGACTATGACGGGGTCGCTGTGTGTGCCGTTTCCATTCGAGCCGCTCAAAAAAAGTCCTCCCAATGTTTCGCCCCGAGGGCGCGCCGGGGCATCGTCCCTATGCGAACTGATACTCCCGCAGTGATACCACCAGCTGAAGAATCTCCGTCGCCTTTGCGGCGCCGCCCTGCCCCGGCCGGTCGTCGTCCCAGTCAAACTCTCCAAGTTCGCGCGCGTGATCCACGAGTTCCTTGCGCGACTCTGCGGGTATCTCCAGGGGACCCATAACATCAAGGCACGCGTCGACTACGTCTTCCGGCATGCGGCCCGCTGATTTCAGCCGGTCGATTATCTTCACCACGCCGGGCCGGGAAAGATCACTGATCATCCGGGCGGTGAAGTTGGTACGTTTCATCAACGTCCCGCTGTTAATCCACTCGATACCGGAGTGCCAGCCCTCCACGCTCGGCGGGTTGAGCAGTTCCTGGCCCATGAACCCGATCTGACTCGCCCAGTCCATCGTTTCCGGCATCGGGCGTTCCGCATCTCCCACCAGGCGAAGCGTCCCTATGACTACCTCGGCCGGGTTTTTGACCCGCTTGAAACGGGCCTCTTTGAAGAAGTCAGAGTTGAACACCAGCTTGAGCACCGTGCCGATGTGGTAGTCACTCTCGATAAGCGCATCGGCGATGAACCGTACCGCTTCCTGATCGTTCGGGGGCGTGACGGACCAGGCGGGCACCTGCGGTTCGTCCGCCACAAAGAAGCTGTACAGGTGCCGCGCGATAAACGCCGCGGTCTCGGGCTTCGACATGATGATGTCGATGATTTCTTCACCGTCGAAGTTGCCGGTGTGGCCCAGGAAGTTCTTCTCACCGCCGTCATGGTCCTCCGGCCGATATTCGAACTCCCAGTCCCAGCGGCCCATGTGAAAGCGGGGTAGCTTGTGCTGGAGCGTCCATCCTGTGAAGGCGCGAGAACACTCCCGGACGTCCTTCTCGGTGTAGTTGCCGACGCCCATCGTGAACAGTTCCAGGAGCTCCCGGCCCCAGTTCTCGTTCACCGAGTCTGCATGGTTCTCGTGGTTATCCAGCCAGAAGATCATGGCCGGGCTTTTGGCCACCGCCATGAGAATGCCCTTGTAGTTCCCGAGGCCCTGTTCCCGGAACATGTCGATCATGTCTTCGATCTCGTCGTAGTGATCGACTTTCGCCACGCCCGTTGCGAACAGCTGGTGGTAGAACAGGCAGAGTTTCTCCTGCAGGGGCGCCTTTGTGTTGATCATGCGCCATACCCACGCGGCGTGACCAAGGCCGCCCATGGTGCCCGGTTTCCACCAGAGCGGGTAGTAGCGCAGGAACTCGTAGATGTCTACAGGTTCCTGGTCTTCCGGGCTGAGAAGCTCGTTGACGGTCGCTTCATATCCGTTCTTGACGCGTTGCTCCAGCTCGTCACGGGACGCGCCGAAGCCGGCCCGCCGCATGAGGTGCGCCATGAGTGCAAGTTTTTCGTCGGCCATGTTCCCGGACTCCCGCTTACAGGTGATATCGGGCAGTGTAAGGCAGCAGCGCTCTAAATCGCAGGTCCCGGCGGACGCCGCCGGTGGGACGCACAGTTCATCCGTGGAGCACGACGGGAACTCGTGGACCGGTCTGCTGAGGACTCCATTTCCAGGAGTTGATCCGAGACGCGGGATGCACAGCGAAGTGAGGAGAGGTCAGCGCTGCCCGACGCCCGGACTCCCTGGGTCAGTTTCTCCCTGGATCCGGTTCTCCTTGGATCCGTTTCAGGGGTGCGCGACTCTGATGACCGGCCACTCCCCTGCTCTGGCCCGCCTGACCCGGGACGATGCCCGTTCCCCGGCATCACCTCAGTGCGCTACGAGAGCTGCCCCAGGACCTTACGTTCGCTGTCCCGCACACAGGACCAGCGAACTACACAAGGCATTCCGAAAATATCCTGGAGGCGTAGACGCGTGCGTTGATTTCAGACGAACGGCAGTTCTTGATCGACACGTACGCCTCGTTGAGATGGTGCTCAACGGTCCTCAGGCTGATCTCCAGTTTGCCGGCGACAACTTCATTGTTGTAACCCTGGCTAACGAGATCCAGGACCTGCACCTGGCGTGCCGTAAGCGGTCGCGTCAGATAAGAGTCCGGGCTGCCAATCCGCTGGATATCGGCAAAGAAGCCCGGGTCTACGATGGTCATGCCGGATGCTGCGCTATCGATGATGCGGGCCAGATCGTCGAGTCCGGTAATTAAGTCCGTGCTGAGGAACGACCATTTCGGGCCTACTTCCACCATGTGCTTTCTGACCACCGCCAGGATGGACGACGAACCGGCGAGTACCACGATTGCCACGTTTTCAGACCGGGATTTCAAATCGTGACCGATCTCCAGACCGCGTTTAACGGTTTCGGCCTGCCCCAGGTCAATTACGGCGACACCCACATCCGCAGGCGGGGTGTATCCGTTTCCGTCGTCGTCTCTGATGTCAGCACTTTCAACGATCGCCACGCCGGATGAATTGGATATTCCAGTTACGAGAAGGTCCCTGCGAAGACCATCGGCACTCAACACCAGCACATTAATCTGTTTTTTCTGCGTCTCAATCGGGTCCGCAAATGATGTCGTACCGGTCACTGCCCCCCCGGCTTGTTGATGTTGCCGTCATAGCAGGCCGTTGGACCGTATTCTTCTGCCTGTCGATCAATGCCGTGCGACGTTGGATGGTTCCGTAGCGGCACGAGGTCCATAACTGACGATAGGCACAGGTAACGCCGGTCACCAGACCAGATCGGGTCCCGTTGCTCGCCACAGTGGGTGGTTCAGAAATCACCCGATTGGGGGCTAGCCACCGGGGGTAACCCGGGGCAAGATCGTAGAAACACAAATACGCGCCGCGTGTTATCCAGTAGCGCAAATCTCACGAGCGGCCTGACACGCAGTCAGATTATCCGTAAACATTATTTGGAT
>JADFRU010000211.1:0-3965 GCA_022561115.1 Chloroflexota bacterium
CCGGACCAGCCCGGAACCGTAAGAAAACGCGACCTACGATTACCGAACGCGCTTTCGTCGTCTGATAGACTCGGGACTCTGTCCATACGGTGCCGCGACCGTACTTCTCGGTCATCTACTTGCGGCCTGTTTCCAATCCTCGGACGAACAGGAAGGCCAACGCATGGCGAAATCACGCGACCGGGCCAAACGAGAATCCAAGAAGAAAAAGTCGGCCACACGTCGGCCATCGGTATCAGTGTCGTTGAGTTCCGCGCCAGTTCCGCCTCCGGAGCCAGCGCGAGTCGAACGGCGCAGGCGCCAGGAAGACGAAGACGAGTAACCGTTTCACCCGACGGCGAAGGTCCGGAAAAGTCAGCAGGACGGGATACAAACGCGACACCGGCGTTCCGGGCTCGCTTATCGGGATCGGTTCAGGGCGTGGGGTTCCGCGCGTGGACGCGGCTTGAGTCTTTACGGCTCGGCCTGAACGGCTATGTGCGTAACAGGGCCGATGGATCGGTCGAGATAGTCGCGTCAGGAGATCGCACCGCGCTCGAAGAGTTGTTGACCCGCCTGAGGCGCGGTCCGCCCGCGGGAGCGGTCCTCTCGGTAGATGTCGAGTGGCCGGCCCCCGGAACTTTGCGGCGGGCGGGGCTGGAGGTCCCGGACGGGTTTGAGATCAGGTTTTAGTCAACGGGCCCGATGCGATAGAAGTTCTCGGTCTCGATCAGCTTGACCAGCAGGTCGTCCGAGAGGTCCTTCATGTACAGCACGCTGGACCACGCGGTGCCGAGGCCATCCCTGATATCTTCCGCCGTCATCGGCTTGTTGGCGTTGGCCAGTAGCAGCCTGAAAACCGCCTCGGTCAGCGGAGTACCGGGAAGCAGGTAGTCCGGCTTTGTGGAGCAGCAGGACGCAATCTCCTTCATGTGCTCCCTGGCGTCCCCGACCCGGACCTCCATCTCGTCCAGCGTCTGCTGACATTGCCAGCATCGCCGGTTTCGCACCGTGAATGCGAACGACTTTCCTGACGCCTCAAATGCCTTGACGTCAATTGCGTAACGGTGGACCACGGCCTCGGCCGTCTGTTCATCGCTCATAATGTGCTCCCTAGAGTAACCACCCGGTCCGTACGAATCGTCCTGACAGACGGGGTATCGCTGATCTTTTGAATGACCAAGGCTAGAACACGTCCTCCGGCCAGTCCAGCATCTGGACGGTTGCCGTCTCCCCGGCTTCAATCCGGGTGCGGTCATCAGGACAGATAGCCAGGCCGTTTGCCCGCGCCATAGATGTCAAAACACCAGAACTCTGGTTGCCGGTCAGCCGAGCCCGATACTGGCCATCCTCAAGGTACACGACGACACGAGCGTATACGCGACGGCCATCGAAGTTGGATATCGGATCATCGAGCACGGCCTGGACTGTGGGCCGCTGCGCCATCGGCTTGCCCATCATCTTCCGGATTGCGGGTCGAGCGAACTGCTCAAAGGCGACGAGCGCGCTGACCGGATTCCCGGGCAACCCCAGGTGCGGCACCCGCCGCCCGTCCGGGGCGTCCAGCGCGCCGAACGCCAGCGGCTTGGCCGGACGCATGCGCACGGACCAGAGGGCGATCTCTCCGCGCCGGGCAAGCACGTCCTTAACAAAGTCGTAGTCGCCCTTTGAGACGCCGGCGGTGGTGATCACCATGTCAGCGTCAAGAGCCCGAACGAGCGCCTCTTCGACCGAGCTATCGGTGTCCCGGGCCACGCCTATCACGTCCGCTATGCCGCCATGCGCCGCAACGGACGCCGCAACCGAGAAGTTGTTGGAGTTGTAGATCTTGCCGGGCCGGGGCGGCTCACCCGGCTCAAGAAGTTCATCGCCCGTGGCCAGGACCGCTACCACCGGCCTTCGAATCACCGGGACGGTCGCCATGCCGAGCGATGCGGCGACGCCAAGCTCAGCGGCGCGTAGCACGATTCCCGCATCGAGAACCGTACTGCCGTTTTCCACATCTTCGCCCGCGGGGCGGATGTTCTCCCCGGGCGCGGCGGCGAGCCGGACTCCCACAGCGTCCATCGATCCGCCGGAGTCACGCCTCTCGACCTCGTCCGTATCCTCGAACGCGACCACGGTGTCGGCCCCGTCCGGGACCGGAGCGCCGGTCATGATGCGCAGGGCCGTGCCCGGCGTCACCACCTTCTGTGACACGGTCCCGGCGGGGACGTGGCCGATCACGCGAAGTTCGACCGGAGACTCGACACCGGCCTTTGATATGTCCGCTGCACGCAACGCGTAGCCGTCCATCGCCGAGTTATCGAGCGGGGGGATGTTGATCGGTGCGACCAACGGCTCCGCGAGCACCTGCCCCAGCGCTTCCAGTAACGGCACGTCCACCGACGGGAGCGGCTTGAAGTAGGCCAGGATCCGCTCAAGCGCCTCTTCTACGTCCAACATGTCAGCGTCGTAGTGGTGGCGGTGCGGCCTGTCGTGCGCGTGCTCTTGATGCGTTTGGTGCATTGTCTGCCAGATTGCCCGGCGATCTGAAGCCGGGTGTCGTGTTCGTCGTAGAGACCCGGGCAACAACTTGCCGGGTGGTCCGCTGTGAACAGTTTACCGGCGCCCGAAGCTAACGGACTCTCAGCTCAGCCCCGAGGTTGTGTTCGAGCGCACGAAGAATCGATTTCTCGGCCTTCGTAACCTCTTCTGCGGTGAGGGTGCGATCCAATGCCTGGTACACGATACGAATGGCCAGTGACTTCTTGCCGGGCGGAATTGCGTCGCCCTGGTAAACATCAAAAACCGTTGCGCTGACGACAAGACGGTTGCGCCGGGCGAGCGCCAGCACGCTTTCCGCGGCCACGTTATCGTCGATCAGCAGCGCGAGGTCACGTGCAGAGTCCGGAAAGCGGCCAAACGGCACGTAATCCGGCTCTCCCTGCGCTCGCACCTCTGGAAGCCGGGATATGGCTTCAACATCAAGCTCAAACAACGCAACGGGTGCAGCGTCGATATCGAACGCCGCCAGGACGTCTGATGCGACCTCTCCCAGGACGCCGATGACGGCGCGTCCTGCGGACGGGACGACGACGCGTGCGCATCGCCCGGGTTCAAACGTCGTTTCGTCCGCAGGCTCAAACTCGGAGCGCACGCCAAGCTCGAGCAGGAGCGACTCAACGATCCCTTTAGCGTCATAGAAATCGGACGTTTCAGCCTCGCCGGTCATCCACTGGAGCTCAGAACGTGGTCCGGCCACCACCCCGACGAACTTTTCCGGTTCGTCCGGAAGACCCACGCCATCACCGCGGTCCAGGTAGACGCGCCCGGACTCGAACATCCTGAGCGGCCCGCGCCAGATACGGGCGTTTCTCGCAAGCACCGTCAGGATGCTGTGCCGAAGCGTCGTCCGCAGGGTGGCGTGCTCCGCCGAGAGGGGGTTCATCACGCGCAACAGTTCCAGGCCATGCTCCTGTGGGCGAGCACGCGCCTCGGCCTCCGGGGTGGTCAGCGAGTAGGAAATCGTCTCCTGCATCCCGAAAGTTGTCAGGAGATCACGGATCCGTTCCCGAAGATCGCGTGCGGGATTCGGCCGCCAGCCGGGCACGCTGCCGGTGATCCCCGTGGTGGGGATATCCTCGTAGCCGATCACGCGGGCGAGCTCCTCGATCAGGTCCTCCGGGATGGCGATATCGGGCCGCCAGTACGGCGGTGTGACGGTGTACACGCCGTTGTTGGAGCTGACTTCCATTCCCAGGCTCTCAAGCGTCGACACGATGGTCTCAGGTTCGTACCGGACGCCGAGGACGCGCTCGATAGCGCTGGCAGGCAGGTCCACCGGCTGGATAGCCCCACCCCGGTCCGGCCACTCGTCGATGATTCCCGAGGCCACCGTGCCGCCGGCAAGTTCCAGGATCAGTTTCGTCGCCCGGCGCACGCCGTACTCGGCCAGCTCAGTGAGATGCCCCTTTTCCAACCGGATGGTCGCCTCGGTGCGGATG
>JADFRU010000212.1:0-3941 GCA_022561115.1 Chloroflexota bacterium
CGTGTCGGATAGCCGGCTCCGAACACCGTGACAGGCTCACTCTCAGCGATCCAACGAATGAACCGGAAGATGCTCATGTCCGGTCTTCCGGCCGGCCCGTACACCGTAAAGAATCGGAGGACCGTTACGTCAATATTGAACAGATGGTGGTACGTGTAACAGAGTGTTTCGGCGGTCTTCTTGGACCAGGCGTACGGAGAAAGGGGTTGATCTGTTGCAGCGTCCTCGATGGAAGGTTGCGCTCCATCCCCGTACACGCTTGAAGTTGACGCCAGCACGAACTTGCGTATCCCGTGGTCGCGACACAGTTCCAGCAGGTTTAACGTGCCACCCACGTTCGTCTCTTCAAAGATGAACGGGTTTTCGATGGACTGCCTGACCCCGGCCCGCGCGCCCAGGTGAAAAATGGCGTCGAATGAACAAGCCGCAAAGACTTCTTTCAACGCGTCCCTGTCGCGCAGATCGGTGCGCGTCAGCCTGAACCTCTCCCGGTCCTCAAGTCGCGCAAGCCGCCATTCCTTCATGCGAACGTCGTACGCATCATTCAGATTGTCCAGGCCCACAACAGAATGACCCGCGTCCAGCAGAAGCTCGGTCACGCGCGATGCGATGAATCCGGCTGCGCCCGTGACCAGCAGGTTCATCGGTTACGACCTTGCCTTCCACTTAATCCCGTCATTCCGTACACGACCTGCGCACCCTCAAACCTGGATGCGGAACCTCTGGGCCCAGGCCGCTACCTGCAAAAGCGACCACAGCTGGTGCGATGCGCGGTAGACGCTGATGTCCGCCCGGTCCGCCTGCCGGGCCAATCCCCGTTTCGCAATCCTCGCCACTTCCGGGAGGTTCAATAGTGACATTACGTCGCCCGGCGTCTCCAGCAGTTCGGTCACCGTATCGCGGTACTTCTGGTTTACGAACCGGTGTAACGGGATGCTGAATCCGGTCTTCGGATGGGTGAACACGATGTCCGGCAACAGCTCCCGGACCGCCTCGCGCAGGACGCGCTTCTGCAACCCTCCAGATATAAGGGTTGAATCCGGCAATCTCATGGAGAGCGCAGCGAGGTCAGGATCCAGCATCGGCGCACGCAACTCCAGGGACGCCGCCATCCCCATCCGGTCCACCTTCACGAGCATGTCCTGCGTTAATCGTTGACTCACGCTCTGGTACATGCGGCGACGAAGCGTGGTCCACCCGGCGGACTCGTCCGGCAGCTCGCTCACGATGCCGAGCGAGTCGTGTCCCGCATTGAGCGTTTCACGATCGCCGATCAACCTGCGCAGTTCTGAAGGCAGGAACAGTGTGTCGATAGCCGCCAATCGCCGGGACGGCGGTTCGTCCGCAGCGCCCAGCGCGCGCGTGGCCTGCCGGGGAAGCCGTGCGTTACGCAGCCCGGGCGTGTGCCGGGCGATCGCCAGTCCTATCCCGGCGGCGCGTCGAAGGGGCCGGGGGATACGCGCCACCCTGTCCACCTGTGACGCCCAGTTGAATATCGGGTAGCCGGCAAACATCTCGTCGCCGCCGTCGCCGGTGAGGCAGACCTTCACATGCTCCCGCACGCTTCGGCTGACCACGTACATCGGGATCGCGGAAGAATCAGCGAACGGCTGTCCCACGTGCTCAACGATGCGCCAGAGGTCGTCCGGTTGAAAGGCGTTGTCGTCGATGGATATCTCGTGATGATCCGTTCCCAGGTGCCGGGCGACCTCTCGGGCGACGGCGCTCTCGTCATAATCGGCATCTGAAAACCGGACCGTGAACGTCGATACCGGCCGGTCTGAGTGTTGCTGCATCATGGCCACGACCGCGCTCGAGTCGATGCCCCCCGAGAGCAGCGCTCCGATCGGGACATCGCTCACCATCTGGCGCCCGACGGCGGTTTTCAGGGCCTCACGCACAAGCGGTATCGCCACGTCAGCTGCGCCAAGTTCAGGGGCGGGCGTGTAATCCGGGGTGTAGTAGCGGCTGAGCTTGATCCTTCCCAAGGTTGTCACATGGGCTAACACCCGTGATCTCATCAGGATCTTTGTGAAACGTGACGACGCCACAGACACGTCTAAATACCTGCATGGAGAAGTCCAAATGGCAAGTCGAAATGGCAGGGATTCAGCGCTCGCAGGGCGGTCGCCCTGTATCTTCGGGTCAAGGCACAGACCGTTTGGCTGCCCATGAATATGCACCGCGAGTACGAGCTGGCCGTCCTCTTCGAGGATCACATGGTTAACCGCGGTTACGCAGCGAACACCATTGAGCAGTACCTCCGCGCAGTGCGGTTTCTGTGGTCGTATTTCGATGAAATTGGGAGGTGCCCTGCGGCTCGGGAGATTTCGGCACAGGATATCCGTGAGTTCGTAATATATCGGCTGCGCACTCATCGGGGTAGCACGGTGGCCGTGAATACCGGCGCGCTCCGTTTATTTTTTGCCTATCTTGAGTCGTCGGGAGTTATTGACCGGTCTCCAGCCCGGAATATTTCGTTGCCGATTACGCATAAAAAACCGACCCCGATTGTTCTCGAGAGTGAACTCAAGAGAATTCTTGGCGCATGTGCCGGTGTTGGATTTCTCGACTTACGTGACATGGCGATTATTCGGGTCTTCATGGCCACGGGAGCGAGACGCTCTGAGTTGATCGGATTGAGGATAGACCCGGATTACTATTCCAGCGGGGACCTTGAGTTGAAGGAGGGTATCGTTAAGTTACGCGACGTTGCTGGCGTGACACGTCGTTGTGCCCTGGACCCCAGGACGGTGCGGTCACTCCGTCGTTACCTGCAAGCCCGGTCGAGACACCGAAAGAAGGGGCTCCCGAATCTCTGGCTCACCCACAAAGGGGGGCTTACCCCGACCGGGTTACAGAGCCTGGTTAAAAACCGGGCCGAGAAAGCAGGTGTGAGAGGTTTCTCATCACGCCGGGTACGGGCCACGTTCGCACACAGATGGCTGCAACAAGGCGGGAACCCGGGAGATCTGATGCGGGTACTGGGACTCCGGAACCGGAAGATGATCGATAGATACGTCGAGGGCGTCGCCGGACAACATTCGGTAACAGTGGCCAGGAAACACTTCGGTGGCTACGGGGTCTGAACCTGAGCGGATACTGGATATTCTGGCGCTATAGAGGTGGTCCCGCTTGTCTGGACAGCCGGGACCGGTTGGATAAGTGGAATCACGCTGCCGTGATTAATGCTGCCTCGTTCTCTGGCACCAGTCTCGCGTAGGACTCGTCCGGGGTCGCTCTGCCGAGGCTGGAATGAGGCCGCCGGGCGTTGTAGAACGCGAAGTAGCGGCCGATGCAGGCCCTGGCTTCTGACACCGATCCGTATGCTCTCAGGTACACCTCCTCGTACTTGACACTCTTCCACAGGCGCTCGATGAACACGTTGTCCCGCCAGCTGCCCCTGCCGTCCATGCTGATCGCGATCCCGTTGTCTTCCAGCAGGCGGGTAAAGGCCATGCTCGTGAACTGGCTCCCCTGGTCCGTGTTGAATATCTCCGGGGCGGCGTGGCGCTCCAGGGCCTCCTCGACCGTCTCGATACAGAACGCTGTCTCCATCGTGATCGAGAGCCGCCATGCCAGCACCTTCCTGCTGAACCAGTCCATGACGGCCGTGAGGAAGACGAAGCCCCTGGACATCGGTATGTAGGTGATGTCCATCGCCCACACCTGGCCGGGACGGGTCACCGCCAGTCCACGCAGCAGGTATGGCTGGACCGGGTGAGCGGGGTGTCTCCTGCTGGTGTTGGGCCTGCGATACAGCGCCTCCACGCCCATCCGCCGCATCAACGTGGCGATGTGTCTCCGCCCGTTGAAGAGGCCTTCCCGCCGCAGCATGTCCCGCATCATCCGGCTGCCCGCGAAGGGATGCTCGAGGTGGATCTTATCGATGCGGCGCATGAGGCGGAGATCCCCGTCTACTACCGGCCTCGCGCGGTAGT
>JADFRU010000213.1:0-3941 GCA_022561115.1 Chloroflexota bacterium
CAACTCCGGCCATAAGAGCGGGTATTCCGGCTGAGCTCGGCGGATACCCGGTCATCGTGGACGAGACGGGGCCGATCAACGCCCTCGACGCGCAGTGACATCGGACGAAAACCGTCGGCAAGCACGGCGCGGTGGCCGGTTGGACATCACAGCAACCAGGATGACCTCATGGGTCCGGCGGTCGGCGACTCCGCGGGTAACACGATCACCATGATTTCAGACTGTGATCTGGACGGGTTCGAGGCGGCCCATGAGTGGCTCACGGTCAATACAGACGGCGCACCGGCGCTGCCACTGGCGACATCGGTCATTTGCTTTTAGCGGGGTTGCTGGCCGCTCGGGTTGATCCCCGCCATCAAGTCTCGTGGGGTCACGAAAAGAAGCCCGGTTCTTATGCCGGGCTTCTTTTCGCGTTCGGTGGAGGTGGTGTTCAGCCGGCTTCTTTCAGCTTCTTGCTGGCGGCGGCGGCGGTCTCGAGTCCCGGCGGCGTGCCGGCGGAGCGTCCCAGCGCGACGGCTTGCTGGAGAGATTTCTTCGCTACCCTGGCGCTTCCGGCCGCGGCCTCGACATCGGCGCGGCTGAGGGCGGACTGCGCGGCCATGACGATGCCGTTCGCGGTTCGCGATCGCTGCCCGAGTTCAATGGCTTCGTCCCATGCGGCCGAGGCCTCGGTCTCGCGTTTTTCGTCGGCCAGCAATGTGCCCAGGTTGTACGGGCAGACGGCGGCGACGACGAGAGCGTCCGGGGATGCCGCCTCGCGACCCAGCGTGACGGCGTCCCGGTAAGCCGCCTCAAGCCGGGGATCAGATTGGTCCGCAAGGCTCATGGCGAGTCCGTACGCAGCGACGGAGGCGCGCTCAAGGGCGCGTGGTGAACCCGATGCGGTGCCGAACGCCATCGCCTCCCGCCAGGCCTCCGCAGATTCGGTATGGCGTGATGCGCGGGCGAGGTGCGCGCCGAGCGCCTGTGCAGCCCGCGCAGCCGTTTCCAGGCCCCTTTCACCCGCAGCGCGGCCAAAATCCACGGCGTCACGCCATGCGGTTTCCGCGTCTGAAGCCTCCCCTACCTCTGCCAGTAAAGCGGCCAGGTTGTGCGCCGCACGCGCCGCCCATACAGCGCCCCTTTCGTTGCCGGAAGCGCGTCCGAGCTCTATAGAACGGCGCCACGCCGCCTCGGATTCGGCGTTTCGCCCGGCATCAGCTTCCAGGACGCCCAGGTTGTGAGCAGCACGCGCCGCCCAGGCAAGCCCGTCACCCGGTCCTGAACTTTCCCCCAGGGCAATAGCTTCGCGGCAGGCTGCTGCGGCCTCCCCGACGCGGCCGGAGTACCGGAGTACAACGCCCAGTCCTGAGGCCCCGGCCGCAGCCCACGCGAGCCCTTCCGGGTCATCGATGGCGCGACCCAGTTCAACCACCTCACGGAACGCTGTTTCCGCCTGCGACTCGCTGCCGCGCCTTCGCAGTTCTTCCGCGCGCTCGTATTCCCTGCGCACCAGTTCGGCATCCGTCATCGGGCTACAGCCCGGGGTGATCGACGCCGGTCCGGTTGCGCCACTTCTGATTGGGAGGGGGTAGGGTTATCTGGTCTCACGTCCATCCTGTCAGGAAATCCCACCAGCTTTCGACCACTCCGATCGCCGTGTATTTGTCGAGCCATTTCGCACCGTGAAGGGCGTACTCCTGGAACATTTTCAGGGCAAGGAGAAGGAGTAGCCAACCTGTTAACCGGTTCCGGGTGAGTCTGTAGTCAGGCCACCAGTGTTTAAGCGCCGAAACGAATACGAACCAGAACTCAAACAGGTTTGGGAAGGCTATCAGGACGGCGCGGGATGAAGTTATTTCGAACGCGGTCATGCCGATGATCCGGAATCCGAACAACGCGATGGCGATGTTTCGCACCACTCCGTTCCAGCGAAGCGCGACGATCAGGAAGGTGACCATGTAGACAAGGTCAGCCCATTTGTCGAACTGCTGGTAATCGCCGAGACCGCCCAGGCGAAGCAGATTCTTCTGGAACAGGTCGGAGAAGTCCACCAGGATGGCGATCAACGCCCCTGCGAACGCCCAGCGCAGGACGGGCAGCGAGCCGGCTACCCGTACCAGGCCGATTATGAGCGTCTCAAGTGTGAACGCCATGGGGCAGTTTAGTGAGTAGTTGTATCGGGCCGGAGCGGGATGAGCCACGCTCACCCACGGGCCATGATGCCCCAGGGGATTTCGGTCCCCCGCCCACACCCAGCCAACATACAAGGGGATGGGCTCCAGGCAGACGTCTCCCCACCCACGCTCGGGTCCTCCGGGACATGGGGTTCATGTAGCCGGTCGATGAAGCGCGCCCATCGACCGGCTCACCATTCACGCCAGTCTTCGTCTCCATCTCCGGACACCGAAGACCAGCACCGCAAACAAGATCCAGACCGGGCTCAACGCGGCCGCCCAGACCAGCCCGCGAACCCCGTATACGCCGACCCACGACAGAATCTGCACCCCGTCTTTAAAGGCATCCCCCAGGTTCCAGTCAGTGATCAACCAGCCCCTGTTCTCCACCACCCTGACGCTCAGGGAGCTGCGTCCTTCAACCTCACCGACCTCGCTGGCCCCGGAGACTACAAGTGTCGCGGTGTAAGGTGTCGGACGATCATTGGCGTAGGTGTGGGAGGCCTCAGCGAAGGTCACGCCGGCCTCGATGACTCCCTCTACCGGCCGGGAGCCGTCGCCAAAGTTCCAGCGGAATGTGAGGTTGTCCAGCCCCTCGGGCCTTGTGAAGGTGCCTGAGAAGGTGACGCTCTCGCCCGCTTCCACCTTGATCCCATTTCCGGCAAAGACATCAATCACCGGGACCTCGCTCACGGTGGCGATCAGGCTGTCGCTGCCCTCTGCGACGCCGGAATCGCCGATTCCCGTAATCTCGACCGTTACCAGGAACGGCGAATTCTCCTCGGACTCGTAAACGTGCGTCACCGCCGCCGTAATGCGCTGGCCCTCAACAAGCGTGGCCGCAGTGCGCCGAATCCCAAAGGCCGTTCCGTCCCCGAAATCCCAGGTGATCTCGAAACTGTCCATCCCTTCCGGCGGCTGCAGCGTCGCGCTGAATGTCGTCGGCTCGCCCACCGCCACCGCCAGGTCACTTCCGGCATTCACCTGCATCTCGGTCGGCTCGGCGTTAAGGAAAACGTTGACCAGTGAGAACGCTGAGGTCTGAGCAAGTAGATTCAGCCGACCCTCCATGCTCTCCAGGTCCTCCCGGATTCGGCCCAGCTCGGTCTGCACCCGGAGCGTATCTTCCACGGTCCGGGCGCTGGCGAGCAGCGTGAGGAGCGAGTCCTCTGTAGCTTTCTGACTACGAATCCGCGCCTCCAGGTCCGTGAATTCATCTGTCACGTCCTGCGACGTAGAGCTTTCAGACTCCACCTCCACGGTTAATGACCGCACGCTGTCGAGCGTGGCATCAAGCCCAGCGGCGGGTACACGGAACGAGATGAATGCGGTGTGCCGTCCGTTGCGTGTCGATGCAACGATCCACCCGCCGGACGCGACCGCAAGTTCCCCGATCTCATCCATCGCCCGGTTGACGTCCTTTACGACGAGCGTCATTTCAACCGTTCGGACGATGATCCGGTCAAGGGAAGCGATGGCCCGTACCTGGCTATCCAGGTTAGACGCGACGGTGTTTGCCACGTCCCCGGCAGGACCGGGCAGCCTCGCAAAGCCGGGAGCAGCCGTTGCCGCGGGAGCGGCTGCAGCTGCCGGTGCCGCTGTTGCTGCAGGAGCGGCGGTTGCGGCGGCAGCTCTTCCGCCTCTAGCGCTTATCGTTTCATCCGAGTCGTCGCTTGAACCGCTCCCACCGCTCCCACCGCAACCCGCGATAACAGCGACGACTAGCAGCGCCGGGAATACGAGCCTCAATGAGCGTCCCCGTGTCATGGTCGTCACATCATCACC
>JADFRU010000214.1:0-3927 GCA_022561115.1 Chloroflexota bacterium
CCCAGGCCCTCTGCCCACTGGTGGGCGATGTAGTACTCGATTTCGGTGGCGCTTTTCCTGATCATGATGTCGGGCGATGCGGCACCCGGCGAAAACCGTATGCCGTTCGCGTTGCGGGGGGCGGACGGTGGGCGGGTTGACGTTGATTCGGACGGGATCACGCTCGAGTACAGGCATCGCGAATCGGGCCCGGTTCAGACCGCCCCCGCCGCGACATTCCGCCGGTGGCCGGTCGGCGGCGGCATATTTACGACGCAGGTCGTGTATGACCGCGCCGGGTTGTGGGACTTCACCGTGACGCTGGCATATCCCGACGGCACGACGGGCGACGCCACCGCGACGACGCTCGTAAAGGAGGTCTCCTCTACGCCGGCGATCGGCTCTCGCGCTCCCGCCACTGCCAGCAAGACCGGGGCGACGCCGGAGGAACTGGCATTAATCACGAGCGCCGCGAACCCGATCCCGGAGATGTACGCCGTCAGCTTCGACGCCGCCGTGGAAATCGGCAAACCGGTAGTGGTCACGTTCAGCACCCCGGCGTGGTGTACCTCGCAGACCTGCGGGCCACAGGTGGAAACCGTTGACGAGGTCCGCCGGAATCACGTCGGCGAGGCGAGCTTTATCCACGTCGAGCTGTTCGACAACCCTGCCGTAATGAGCGCGTCCGGAGACCCTCTGCTGGGAGTTGACTCGCCTGTCGTAGAACCGTGGGGCCTGCCGTCAGAACCCTGGACCTTCATCATCGACGCCAACGGCCTGATCGCAGCCAAGTTTGAGGCATACACGACGGCGGTCGAGTTGGAAGAAGCGCTGGCAGAGGTTCTGGGTGCAGGGTAAGGACGCCGGTCCCGAGAAATACGGCGCTGCGCCGGGAAGAGATTCAGTACCGCCCACTCCTGAACCAGGAAGGGGGTCTGAGTTGGTTATCAGTAGTACTGGAGGCCGGATGCGGGCGACAGCAGCTTCGGGCCGTGCCATATCCGCCCCTCCAAACTTTGCGCCTGTCCGGCTAACCGTCCGTGATCAGGCGGATAACCAGCCGTCCGTCTTCCTCGAAGTACTCCACCGTGACGGGCTGCCCCAGCGCCCTGTGCTCTTCCAGGTGAGACGGGGTCAACCCAACGAAGCCGCGCGCCTCGAACCGCCACAGCACACCGTCGTCATCGATCACTTCAAGTTCAGCCAGGCCGGTGACCGACGCCGGAACCACCGTGACCACCTGCCCCGTCAGCGTGAGCGCGCCGCCATCCCCGTTGCCGCAGGCCACTCCGAGCGCCAGCAACAACACCGCTATTACCACCAGAACCGGCGATCCTGGTCGTCGAATGGCGATCAACGTTTACCCCGCGAGCGCGGCCGCCTCAAGCTCCTCAAGTTGAGCCAGCAGGTCAGCAACGTTATCCAGGACAGTCCTGTCTCGTGGCTCCTCAGCGAGCGATCGCGCTTCCTCGATATCCGCCCGTGCGAGTTCGAACTCCGCCAGCGCGTCCATATAAATGGCTGCACGATCGAGGTAAGGCTGCGGACTGATGGGGGACAACTGGATAGCGATGCCAAGGTCGGTCAGTGCCAGGTCGATGTTGCCTATGTCGTACAGAAAACGAGCGCGCCACCAGTAAGCGGGGCCTTCGTCGGGAGCAAGAGCGACACCCTCGTTGAACATCTCCAGCGCGTCCGCCCCACGTCCGGCGCCCATCATGATCCGGCCCAGGACAATCACCGGGTTCGGGTTCTCAGGATCAAGCCGGCGAGCCTGGACCGCGTCCCGGTTTGCGCTGAGGATGTCTCCCAGGGCCAGTTCAGCGACCGCGCGCCCGGCGTAGGCCGACCCCAGGTCCGGCTTCAACTCGATCGCCCGGTCATAATCGGCTATCGCCTCGACAGTCTTGCCCTGCGCCATCAACGCGGTGGCCCGCCCCTCGTAGCCGCGCGCGAAGTTGGGCTCGATCTCGATGACGATACTGAAGCGCCGCTCCGCCTGGGAGTAATCTCCGCGCGACATGATGCCGTGAGCAGCGGCGTAGTTCCTGACATTTTCGTTCGTGTTGACCGGTTCCGGAGTGGCGGTTGGCAGGGGCGTGGAAGTGGCCGGGACCGGGGATGGCGTCGGCTCAGCCCCGTCACCGTCCGGTGAAACGGAATCGCCCGTCGACTCAGAACCCCCGGCCGTTGACGTAACGTCACCCGGCTCAAGAGCAACGCCGTCCTCATCGCCGTCCCCGCCGCCGGTGCAGGCGACGAGCGCGATTGCGCTGACCGCAGCGAAAGCGATCAGCCCTGTCCGGAATATTCGTCTCAAACGTAGGATCCTGTCACCACCCGGGAATGCCCCGATCATATCCGGGGTCGTATTTCTGGATTACGTGCCTGTGTCATGTAGTTTGGCCGGAACCGGCCGTTCACCTGTCAGCGTGCGGGAGGCGGCTGTCACTGTTACCTTCGGTATCCCGTAATTTACGGTACCGCCAATAACGTTATCCCGGATGGTTTTACGAGCGTATGTCCCCAACGGGTTTGAATTGCTGATAGACCTTCACTGCCACACAATCGAGCGTTCCGACGATAGCACTGCCCCGGCGATTGAGCTTGCCCGTAACGCACGCGCCGCCGGGCTGGATGGGATAGCGCTCACGGATCACGATACATTCTGGCCGGATGACGAGATCAAGAGGCTCTCGGACGACTCCGGAATACTGGTCCTTGCAGGGGTTGAGATCAATACCGACGGCGGGCATGCGCTCGTGTTCGGGTTGACTGAATACATTTTCGGGATGCACAGACCGGCGTTTTTGCGCCAACAGGTTGACCGGGTGCACGGGGCCATGTTGCTCGCCCATCCTTATCGCAGAGCGTTGCCCTGGGGTGTGGAACCCGGGACGACCGGTTACCGGGAAGCGCTTGAGCGTGCGATCAAAAGCGAGTTCCTTCGCGTGGTCGATGGCGCAGAGGTGATCAACGGGCGGGCTACCGATGTACAGAACGGGTTCGCACGGGAGTTGCTGGAAGCGGTCGGCACGCCCGCGGTTGCGAACAGCGACACCCATACTGTCGAGGGTATCGGCGCCGTCGCAACCGAGTTCGAGCGCCAGATAACGGACGTAGCGGGGCTGGTGGAAGAGCTCAAGGCAGGAAGGTTCCGTCCGTGGACGGCAAATGGTACCGCAGCGGCCGGATCGGAAGGCGGGGGCTAGAGGGGTCCTTGCGCCCTACCTCAGGCCGGAAAGCCGGGCCACCACCATCTCAAGCGCCACACGTTCCCTGACCTCGCCCGACTTGATGCTGAGGTCGGCGGCGCTCAGCCCTGTATGAGCGGCGGCCAGGTAGTCGTGGCTGAATCGACCCGCCTGCTCCAGCGTCTTGCGGAGCGCGAACGCGGCCCGCAGCCCTATCCGGTTGCCGATCTCCTGCTCCTCCACGCCTTTCTCGCGAAGGTGGCGGGCGATGATCAACATGCGCGTCTGGCGTGACAGCATTGACAGGATGTACTGCACGCTCGCGCCGTCATCAAGTAGCTGGTACAGCGCCCGCATCGCCAGGCCGGGACGGCGCTCCAGGATGGCGTCAACGGCCGCAAAGATGTTGGCCTCACGCGCCGGGGCCACCATGAGATCGACATCGGCCGGCTGGATCGTGCGGTCGCCTGCAAACAGGGAGAGTTTTCGGATCTCCTGGTCCAGCAAACGAAGGTTCGGACCCACGAGGTCGGCCAGTCGTGCGATGGCGGACGGTGACGCCTGGACGCCTTCCGACATCACTCGTGAGCGAATCCAGTCCTGCACAGCGCGGCCCCGGGGCGTTGCAAACAGGGTCACGTCCACCGGGCCGGCTGGCTGAAGGGTGCGAAGGCCCGCGCCCTTGTCCTTTAACCTCCCGCCGGGACCGGTGGGAAAGGTATCTACGACGATCAACTCCGTGCTCTGGGGCAGC
>JADFRU010000007.1:0-15241 GCA_022561115.1 Chloroflexota bacterium
CGGAGAGGTTGGGCGGCGGGCACGGACAAAGGTTCCGGCGTGGGATCATGGGATTGGCATCGACGGCAGATATCGGGCTGGCGCCGCATTGCAGGGGCGATGTTCCCGGCCTCTACGATGCGCTGACGGGCGAGGCCGTTCAGGAACGCCGCCGGTAGTCTCTGGGATAGTTACTCAGCGGCATTCAGATCAGGGCCGGGTTCTGAGGGGATAACGCCGGGGCGACGTATCCGGGACATCCAGTCCCGGGTTTGTCACTGGATGTCCGGCGAGATTTACCGCACTCTTCCCGGGACGGCGGCAGAACGTACGGGACTACCGGAGCGGCGACTTGAAAGTTAACGGCAAGGACTATCGCGCTACCTGGTGGGACGGAGACGCCGTCGGGTTTATCGACCAGCGCCTCCTCCCACACCGGTTTGAGACGGCGACGGCACGGACGCTGGCGCAGGTAGCCGAAGCGATAAGCAACATGGCCGTTCGCGGAGCGCCGACGATTGGCGTGATGGGCGCGTACGGCATGGCACTGGCAGCGCGTAACGGGGACTCGCTTGCCGCCGCCTACGACACGCTGCTGCACACGCGGCCCACGGCGATCAATCTGAAGGTCGGGCTGGACGCCGTGAGATCGGTATCGCCGGACCCGGTCGCCATGCTCGATGCGGCGCGTGCGCACGATGACGCGGAGGTGGCGGCAGCGCGCTCGATCGGCGGTCACGGCGCGGCTTTGCTGACGCATGGCTCGCGCGTGCTCACCCACTGCAACGCCGGTTGGATGGCGGCCCAGGACTGGGGGACGGCTACTTCTCCCATCTACACGGCCGCACGCGAGGGGCTGAGCCCGTTCGTCTGGGTCTCGGAGACCCGTCCGCGGCTCCAGGGCGCCCGTATCACCGCGTGGGAAATGGTGCAGGAGGGAATCGATCACCGCCTCATTGCGGACGGCGCAAGCGCCCAGTTGATGCGGCAGCGGCGCGTGGACATCGTGATAACCGGGGCCGACCGGATAGCCGCCAACGGCGACACCGCCAACAAGATCGGCACCTACTCGCACGCGCTGGCCGCAAGGGCTAACGGCGTCCCGTTCTACATCGCAGCGCCGCTAACCACGTTCGACCGCGACACGCCGGATGGCGAGGCCATACCCATCGAGGAACGGAGCGAAGACGAGGTCATATTCGTGGAGGGATTGAACGACGATGGCGTGGTTCAGCGGGTGAGGGTGCCGCCCGGGGAGACGCTCGCCATCAACCCGGCGTTTGACGTCACTCCTGCGGACCTGATCACCGGCTTCATCACGGAGGTCGGCGTCATTCCGGCCACCCGGGACGGAATCGCTGACGCATTCAGGCGGCCGCGACCGGTCGTCACAAAGCGGGAAAGCGGCTAATCCGGCTCCAGCGCGTTCTTGACCGCTGCTTCCAGGCCGCCCTCGTCCCAGGGCTTGTTCAGGTAATCGGTGGCCCCGAGTTCTCTGGCAAGGACCCTGTCATCGGAGCCGCGCCGCGCGGTCAGGACCACCACCGGCACATTTGAGAGATCTTCGTCACTCTTCAACTGCCGGAGCGTCTCGAAACCGTCCATGCGCGGCATCATCAGGTCCAGGAGAATCAGGTCCGGCTTGTGTGCGCGCGCAGCGTCCAGCCCTACGTCACCGTCGGAAGCCTCTTCAACCTCGTACCCCTCGTCTCTGAGGAGCGTGGTCAGGGCCATGCGCACGTCCGGGTTATCGTCCACAACAAGAATCAGTTGCACTATGAAATATCCAGTACCGTCATCACCCGCCCGCCTACAGCTCGGCGCGACTATATGACATGCGGCGGGTTTACCAGACTGGCACAGTGGCCCCCGGTTCGCCCACTGCCGTTTCCCCTAGCTTATCAGGGCGATACCGACGGAACCGGATGCCGTGGCAGCGAGTAGATATACTCGGCGCACCCTGCGTTCACTGACACGTATGAACACGTACCGGATACAACATGCCCGTGGAGCGCCCGGATGATGCAGTTCAATCCCACAGATCTCGGGAGATGGGAGCCCGCTTACCGTACGCTCACCGCCGGAGAGCGCCACTCACTGACGCCGGACGGCGTCTGGATGATCGGCGAAAAGCCCGGTCTGATCGCTGTCTTCGATGACGACGATATCGTGTACATCACCTCCACGCGAAACCTTGCGAAGATACTCCAGTCGTTCCCGCGCGAGGGCGCAGAGTGCGAGTTGCGGACGCTTGTGGCGACGGTAGACCTCGGCGTACCCGGCAAAACCGCACACACCCGGGCCAGCAAGGGGCCCACAGCGCAGCGCGTGAGCCGGTTGCTCAGCCGGATGACTTACTCGGTCGCCCAGGTCACCACGGCGCATCTGGACACAGTCAGGGACGCATTCATCGCAATCGCTGACCCGCGATACAACGGCCGCACATCGCTCGCCAACCAGGCGCTCGACCAGCTGCCGAAGTAACCTTCCGGCCCCCGGTTCAACGCAATTGGCTGGTTGTTAACCGCCTGCGGCCGGGGACCCGCCAGAAGCTTCACTGTTCGATACCAGTCTCGGGATCAACGCCATCACGGCGCGTCCCACCTTGTCCGGGTCGTGCCGGACAAAGATGCCCTCCGCCACAAGGGTGCTCTCGGTTACCCACGGAACAAGGGTCTTCAAGGCGTCGATATCGTACTCAACCGGCCGCGCCCCGAGTTGCAGGTAGCGCTGGCGCACACGGTCACTGAACTGCGCCGAGTTCACCACGACGGCATCGATACGAGAGTCTTCGCCGATGTACCGGTTGACTTCTGTCACGAATCGCTCGGCGGTGAACCCGTCAGTTTCGCCCGGTTTTGTCATCAGGTTGGTGATGTACACCACCCGGGCCTTAGTTGACCTGATGGCCTCGCAGACGCCCTCAGCGAGAAGGTTTGGCACAAGGCTCGTGTACAGGTCTCCGGGAGCCAGGACTATCAGGTCTGCATCAGCGATCGCTTCAAGTACGGGCGGGAATGCGTACGCCGGTGGGGAGAGGAAAACGTAATCGATATCGACGCCGTCCTCGTTGCCGCGCGTGTCGATCAACGCCTCTTCTTCAAGCTCTCGGCCATCGGTCAACATGGCGTGGAGGTGTGAGTCTGTGAGCGTGACCGGCAGTACCCGGCCCTGGATGTTAAGAAGCCTGGACGCGGCCTCTATAGCGCGGTCGTGCGCTCCCGTGATCTCGGTTAACGCCGCAAGCAACAGGTTGCCGACGCTGTGGCCCTCAAGCCCCTCACCCATAGAAAACCGGTGCGTGAACAGCCGGCGAAGCATGACGCTCTGCTCGCCGTCCTCGGCGAGGGCGACAAGGCACTGCCGGATGTCGCCGGGGGGCAACTGACCCAGTTCGTCACGCAGGCGTCCCGAACTTCCGCCACTGTCACTCATTGCGACAATAGCCGTCAGATCAAGGTCGTGGTTTTTGAGGCCCGAGAGAACACTGAAGTTCCCCGTCCCTCCTCCGATCACAACGACCGAAGGACGCATACGCACCTGCCGTTACTTTCCAAACATAGGAAACCCGATAACACAGCGGTCACCGCGTGCCGGGCCTCATGAACCCGCATACTCTCTCACGTTTGGCTGTATCGCTGTCAACTTGACGATACACGGATCTTGTTGCGTTGTGAGGGGAGAAGTCCCGGATTAACCGGAGCGGGAAATAACCGGACCCGGGAGTTGCCGACTCTGGGAAACACGGGCGACCCCGCAACAGCCGGAGGGCGCGGCTGAGGCGAGCGGGACTGTAAGCCGGGTTCTGTCCAAGTCCGGCGGCGGGTTTACGATCTAGCCTTCTTCCCCGCGACCGGTCTCTGTGCGGTCATCCATCTAGTCCTCCCATTGCTGGAAGGATCAAGCGGCCAACCCGGGAACTGGCCAGACGCCTGAGTCCCCCTATTTGGCCTTGCACCGGATGGGGTTTGCCCTGACCCCGGCCGTTACCGTCCGGGCGGTGAGCTCTTACCTCGCCATTTCACCCTTACCTCAACTGCGCGCAGGGCGCTCAATCGCGGCGGTATGTTTCTGTGGCACTTTCCGTCGGGTCGCCCCGCCCCGCTGTTAGCGGGCATCCTGTCTGGTGGTGCCCGGACTTTCCTCCCTCCCGGTCCGCAATATGCGTGCCGGGACGGCGGCCGCCCGTCCCACTCGCCTCTCTCGATGGTACCGCGCCCACGCCCCGTGCAACTGGGATCAGAACGTATGGATCCTGCAAATATTCATGCCGGGACCGTGCGAAAAACAGGTTCTACCCGGTCAGCGTGCACGATCACTCGATCAACAAGTGACGCGATGGCGATGTGCACATCGGTTGACTCCGCTGTGTCCAGGCTATCCAGCGCCCGGAGCGCATCTTCAAACGTGAAGGTGCCGCCGCCCGGTGGTGACATCGACTGCGTGGCCCGCAGGTCTTCAAGCGGAATCTCCAGGTCTGCCACCCCGCCGCGCCCGGACGCTACCTCGCGAACCGCCTCCAGGAAGCGTTGCCGGGCCGTCCTCTGATCGTTGTCCAGGGGGCGGTCACCGGGCGGCCTGAATGAAGCCTTGAGGCGTTCAGCCGGCTCGGAACGGATCGCTTCCACAACCGCCCGGTCCAGTTCAGCGGCACGCCATCCCGGGTGCGCCTCTTCCTCCTCCGTCTCGCCCCCCGCATTTCCGGACAAACCTGCCGCACGGGAAGGACAGGTGTAGTAACGATAGACCTGTTCCGCGGTACTTCCGTCGCCTCGCTTCCAGCTCCTTTTGCGTTCGAGCCCGTGCAGGCCGCGCCCGCAGGACCAGCAGCGCGCAAGCCCGCTGAGCAGGTACGGCGTAGGCGCCCGGCGCCGGCGCACCGGGCTGCGAGACGCCATTACCGCCTGGACGCGGTTGAACACCTCACGCGAGACGATCCTGTCGTGATTTCCGGCGATGCGCATCCCGTAACGCAAATAGCTGCCGGTATAAGCGCGGTTGCGGAGCATCCCTGAAAGCGTCACCGGCGTCCACGGACGTCCAGAACGCGTGCGCAGCCCCGCGGTGTTGAACGTCCCTGCGATTCGCCGCAACCCGGGTCCGCCTTCCGGGCCAGGTTCTTTCGGGCCGCCCGTCTCGCCCGGGGTTTCAGGTGGCGCCTCTCCTGCGTAAAGATCAAATAAACGGCGGACCACCGCCGCCTCTTCCGGATGGATGCGGAACGTCCCGTCGATATCAGCGACGTAGCCGTAAGGTGTCCGGCCCAGGACCTCACCGCGGGCCGCTTTGGACAGCAGTGATTCCCGGACTCGCCGGTTCTGGCCGGGGGAGCGACCGGCGAACGGCAGCGTTTCGAGCGCGTTCTGCAACGGATCGGGCAGATCCGGGTCAGCGCAGCGGACCTCACCGCCCACCCTGTTTAGCTCGATCAACCGTTCGACCAGGCCGTCCAGCGTGTCCGAAAGATGGCGCGGGCCGGGTATCACCACGAGCGCCTCACCGCGACCCAGACCTTCCAGGTACGCAACCAGCGCCGCGTACTGGTCCGTCTCCTGCAACCGGGGATCGCCCGGGCCGATCACGAGCGCCAGCGTATGAAGCCCCTCGTGACAGTAGCGCTCAATCGCGAGCAGATCAGACTGTTCCGAGGGCGCGTCAGAGACAGGCGGCCGGTAGTAGCCGGCGGCCCTCACCGCCTAACTCGGGATGAGGATTCGGCCGCAGTTGCCGCACGTCACGAGCGTGTCAGCGCGCCGTAGCCGTGAGGCTTCTTTGAGCGGCAGGGTGATGTGGCACGCCAGGCAAACGCCCCGTTCCACGCGGGCGATGGCGATGCCGTGACGCCGGAAAAGAAGCTGGTCGTACAGGACCAACTCGCTGGGCGGCACGTTTTCTGCAGCTCCGGTTCGCTCCGTTTCCAGCTTGTTTACTTCAGACTTCGTTGACCTTGCCAGTTTGCGTAATTTCGGCTGAGACTCGGCCCAGGTCTTTTCCCGTTCTTCAAGCGTGACGGTGAGTTCTTCCCCGGCACGTTCAGCGTCCTCTGCGGCGAGCCGTGCGGGACCGAGTGACTCCTCTGCCTGCATCAACTCACGTCGAGCTGTCGCCTGCTCTTCTTCAACCGCGGTGAGTTCCCGGAGGTTGGTCACGGAGCCGCCGTAGATGCGCTCTTCAAGCTCCTCCACCCGTTCCCTCAGCGCGTCGGCGTCAGTCTCAAGACGGGCCAGGTTGGCGCGCCGTTCGATAGCGCTCTCCCGTTCCTGTTCGGCCTTCTCGATCAGCACCGGAATCTCTTCCCGTGCCTCAAGCTGCTCGTTTAATTTATCGAGTTCCTGCCTTTTCGCCGCCAGTCTGCGGTCAATTTCCTGGAGGGTAAGGAGCAGGTCTCCTGATACTTGCATCAAATCGATGTGTAGTCCGTGGTGAGGGTGTTCAAATTCGGGTCCGGTGCGGCGTCTCTGACGCAGGTTGTATAGACCATCGTATGAACGGTCATTGGAACGTGTCAACAAAAATGGCCTTGCTACGTTCGTTCTGCCGATTGAACCGGCAACCATGCGGGCGTATGGTCATAGGCGCCGGCCGCCGCTGCCGGTCCATCTATTCCCGCCCTTACTGCGAGACCATTGATGCCCGCATACACCTCACCGGAATTCGTGCTGAAGCGGCCCAGAACCCGCATCGTCTGTACGCTCGGACCAGCGACGGCGACGGACGAGAAGATCGATGAGTTGATCCATGCCGGGATGTCGGTCGCCAGGCTCAACCTGTCCCACGGAACTCCGGATGAACACGAGGCGGCTATTGCGCGCGTCCGCTCGGCGAGCGCCCGGGCCGGCGTCACTGTAGGCATCCTGGCTGACCTTCCGGGCCCCAAGCATCGGCTCGGCGCGGCGCCCTCGGCGATTACCCTGGAATCCGGACAGCGTTTCATCCTGCGTGATGGGGGCGATGACTCGACTCCAGAGGTTGGATATGTCCACCCTCCGGGATTCATATCCAGCGTCCCGGTTGACGCAAGCATCCTGATCGCTGACGGAGCGATCAGGATGACGGTGATCGAGGTGCGGCCCGACGAGCTCGAGTGCGAGGTGAATGTCGGCGGCCCGCTGGAGGCCCAGAAGGCCGTTTCCGCCCCGGGTCACGCCTCCCGGATCAGTTACCTCACTGATGAGACGACGGCGGCGCTCGCCATGGCCGTGTCCCAGCAGGTGGATTTCGTCGGCATCTCGTACATCCGGTCGGCGACGGATGTTCGGCTCGTGCGCTATTTCTTTCAGGAGCGCGACTTCTCGCCCCAGTTGATCGCCAAGATTGAGCTTGCGGAATCTATGGACAACCTGGACGCCATCATCGACGCCGCAGACGGCGTGATGGTGGCGCGCGGCGATCTTGGCGTGGAGCTGCCGCTCGCGCTGGTGCCCGGGAGCCAGAAAAAGATCATCAGCCGGGCGAACCGGGTGGGCAAAGTGGTGATCACGGCGACCCAGATGCTGGAATCTATGATCAATGCGCCGACTCCGACCCGGGCCGAGGTGACGGATGTTGCGAACGCCATCCTTGACGGCACGGACGCCGTGATGCTGTCAGCCGAGACCTCGATCGGCAAATACCCTGGCGAGGCCACCGCGATGATGGCCGAGGTGGCGATCGAGGCGGAGAAGATACTGAACCACGAGGAGATCGCGGGTCGTCGCCGCCACGGTTTGCAGGGAGTGGACAGCGCCATCGCTGACGCCGCTGTCGCCACGGCCAATCGCGTCGACGCCGCCGTCATCCTTGCTTTTACCGAGTCCGGCAGCACCGCCGCCAGGGTCGCCGGTTTCCGGCCCGGCGTTCCAATCATCGTCGTGACCCATGACTCTGCGGTCGGCCGCGCCCTCGCACTTCGCTGGGGCGTGGTGGTTATCACGACGCCCCGGCCGGACAGCATTGACGAGATGTTCAGGCTCGGCTCCCGCATCGCGCTGGATACCGGCCTGGCGAAGGAAAATGAACGCGCCGTGGCGGTTATCGGCGTCCCGATAGGTGTACACGGCAGTACCAACCTGCTACGCGTAATCGACCTGCCTGAACCGGGGTAAGAGGCTCACCGGCTATCACTGATGCCACCGCCAGATTCACGAGGCGGGGGTGGTTCCTCCGGGCGTTTCAGGGTCTGACCGGCGTGTTGTCACGCCCTTTTGACGCGTAGATCAACCAGCGCATTCGAGTCCGATTCAGAGCGGTTACGCGGCGCGATCCGCTCCTGAGTTCCTCTCGCGCAGCGAGGAGGCTCGAAACGGCCCCGGGCGCCGTTATTGCCGGTGTTGCACCTCGCCCACCTGATCATTCCCGGTCGGGGTTTTCAGCGTGAAAGGCCCGCCCGTAGCTCTCCCAGGACCTCGGCCGACGACGGCTCGTGTCCGTAACATGCGGCGTTGAACCGTTCGGTCATCAACGCCACGGGACTGCCCGGAAGTGCGCGCGACATGGCGACGCTTAGCTCGTTCGGCGTGTGGCAGGACTCCAGCGCCATACCCCGCCGCGTCGCCGCCTTCAGGTAGCCGAAGTAAAGCTGGAACACCTCGGACACGCCCGGCTCGTCCGCAGGAAATCGTCTTTCCACATCGGACTCCCGTCGCCGGCGCATCCATTCCGGCAGGAGCCTGCCGAGTAGCCCGGCCATGTCCTTGCCGGCGTCAGCGTCACCACGCACAGACTCGCGGTCGTCGCTGAAGTGCTTCCGCCGCTTCCCCATATAACGCCTGAACGTCATGTACAGGACGAAAATGATGCCAAGGAGGACGACGATCGCCAGGGGATATTTGAGCGCCTCCACGACGATGGCAAACACGTCCGACCCGCCGTCCCCGGCTTCCCCGGCCCGATCCCTCGGTTCCAGGGAAAGGCCGGAATCCGTTGGCAATTGCACTCCAGAACCGCCCTCCCCCCGGATGAGCCCGATCAGGAATACCGCCCCCATCGCCACCAGTGCAAACGGCGCGGCGATCGCTATAAGAATCCACCCGGCCACGATGCCCACCACGTGGCCAAATGCCTTAATCGCGTCGTTCCATAGAACGGCGAGGGCGGTGATGGCGATGGCCGAAAATAGGACGCCGCTCACCGCCATGGTCATGAACCGTCCCCAGAACGCTGAACCGCGGTTCCCGCTCCGGGCTGTGACCAGGTGATTGACCGCCATACCCGCGAGGGCGCTGGCGAAAAACGGCAGGATGAGGAACCGGGCGTCAACGTCCGAGTTGGTGAACCTCTCAAGCACGAGAAGGATTCCGAGCGCCGCCGCTCCGGTGTAAAAGATGGTGCGCTGCCCGCTTTCCGGCTCGTCCGAGTTCAGGAGAACCGCGCCGCGCAGCCACGCAACGAAGGCCAGCAACAACGCCAGGATCACGCCGAATACGGCTTCCCCGCCCAACTCGCCGCCGGTCAAGGCCACGGGCCAACCCAGGTCCAGTCCGGAATCTGCGCCGATCGCCCGCGCCGCGGCCGCGAGGTAGATCACAGGGAGTCCCACGAGCGCCTGGACTATCGCCAGGGTGACCATGTCTCCCCTGGCCCCGCCGACCACCCAGTTGGCCACCATCGAGACGCCCATAATCGCCGCCACAGCGACCCATGCAAGCGGCGCCGCGTCCAGCCCGACAACCAACGTGGCAATAGCTGCAAACGCAAATATCCGGGCGCTCTCGGACACCCAGAGGGAAAACATGATCAGCAGGCCACGGCCGTCATTCATCGGGGCACACCCTTACGTTTCTGCCTGCACCGCCCGCCCATGCTAGATACTCCACCGTTCAAAGCTGACATCGCCACGTTCCCGTTGCGCCTCGTCGTCGAAATCGTCGCTGGAATCGTCCGAGAACACGTCACCTATCGTGGGAATGGGCGCTGAGGGGATCGGGAGGTCAAAACGGTCACCCATATTCCGCACCGGCACGCGGTCCGTGCCCTCCGGCGCGTCGCCCCGGCCTACGTAGATCGCACGTGTCGGATGGCCGGATGCAGCCAGGCGGTCCGCCACGTCAAGAAGCCCGCGGCTCAGCACGGCGGACACGATCACGATGGTCGCCCCGTACGGGACGGCCCAGGCCGCTTCACGTTCCAGCAGGCGTTCGATGCGCTCCGGTGCGACCGGCCTGATCATCGCCAGCGCTTCCATGATCGAGCCAAGTTGCCCCGGCCTTGCGGACGGCTGTATCACCATCCGGGTATTCGGCCTGAGCGAGACGCCGTTTGTGACCAGTCCCACACGGTGACCGAGCTCCATCGAGCGCGTGGCGATCGATCCTGCGCCCACGATCGCCCGCTCCAGCAGCCGTGGCGAGTAGCCCGTGAACAGGTAATCCGTTGTTGATACATCCATCACAACGACGGCGTACTGCGTGACCGATGGATCAAACGTGCGAACGAACACCTGCCGGAGTCTCGCAGTGACCTTCCAGTCGATCGTCTTTATCGGATCGCCCGGCACGTACTCTTTCAGACCTCTTGGCCTGTTCGGGTCGTCCCATAACGCGGTTGTGGCGCGGTTATCGCCGATGGGCCGCCCCGACGGCAACTCCAGGTCAGGCAACTCAACGGTCTGCGGGTACACGAGAACGCCGTCGCGCGGCGGCGCCATTTCCTGTGTCCGCGGGAACATGCCGAAAATGTCTCCGGAGTTGAGCGTCGCCGGGCCTATCTGGTGGTACCCGCGGCGCAGGGCTTTCACGGTGTAGCGCATGCGGACGCGCTCGTACCAGGCCAGGCTGAACGACTCCCGCAACTCCAGCGCAGCCCTGCTGTTGGAGCGCGCCATCTGGGCGTCCTTCACCTCAAGGCCGATCGGCACGGTGTCAGCGATCCGCAGCCAGGGTATCGGCAGCGGTTTCGCGTTTGTCACCCGGAGTTCGATCTCGAACTCATCACCCACGAATACAGAGTGTTTCGGAAGGTCCCGCTCGTAAAGAACGTCCTCAAGCGAAAGCCGGCTCCAGATTCGCGCCCCGATGATGACGATGAACCCGAACACGCCGACGATCAGGATGAACGGCGAGACCAGGGCGATGCCGACCAGGATCAGCACGACGAACAGGGACTCCCAGAGTCCAGAGAGTATTTCTTTACGGGTCACCGGCGCCCGTCCTCCCGGTTATCTATACGCCCGTCCTGGAGTGGAAAATCGAGGCTACCGTTCGATCGGCACCTCGGTGGTTTCGAGCAGCTCCCGGATGACGTTGTCACCGGCGCGCCCGCGGAGGCCCGCCTGCGGCGAGACCATTACACGATGCGCCAGCACCGGCACAGCGACCCGCTTGATATCGTCCGGCAGCACGTAATCGCGCCCGTCGATAGCCGCCCAGGCCTGCGCTGCGTTGTACAACGCTATGGCAGCCCGGGGACTGGCGCCAAGGTGCAGCGAATCGTGATTGCGCGTCGCCGTGATGATCGACAACAGGTAGTCGCGAAGGCTTGGTTCAACAGCCACGTTCGAGATCGACTTCTGGGCCGCGAGCAACTCATCGCGCGTCACTACCGCCGGCGTTTCCGGAGCGTCTCCGCCCGCGGTGAACCGCTCGATGATGCTCGCCTCCTCCTCACGGGTCGGGTAGCCGAGCGAGATGCGCAGCATGAAGCGGTCCAGTTGCGCCTCCGGCAGCGGGAACGTGCCCTCAAGCTCCACCGGGTTCAACGTCGCTATCACGAGGAACGGGTCCGGCAACGGCCTGGTCACCCCGTCCGTCGTCACCTGGCGCTCCTGCATCGCCTCCAGCAGAGCGGTCTGGGTCCGCGGCGTGGCGCGGTTGATCTCGTCTGCAAGCAGCACCTGCGTGAAGATCGGACCCTTCCGGAACTCGAACTCGTTGTCCCGCATGTTGAAGATGGACACGCCGAGCACGTCCGCCGGCATCAGGTCCGGCGTGAACTGGATGCGGCCAAAATCACAGCGCAGTGATGCCGCCAGCGATTTGGCGAGCGTCGTCTTCCCCAGCCCCGGGACGTCCTCGATGAGAAGGTGGCCGCGGCACAGCAACGCCACGATGGACAGGTTGATCGCATCGTCCTTGCCGACGATCACGTTCTGGACCGCTTCACGCACCCGGGCGGCAAGTTCAGCGACCTGCGCAATCTGTCCGATCTGTCCGGATCCATTAGCGCCCGACTCTCCTGATGCACCCGGTTTCACGGAACGGGAGACCGCAGGCCGCGGCGGCGCTGCACCATCGATTGGAGGGTCGCTCATGCCGTCCTCCGGCACCGTGTCCGGGCTGATCCCGATGTTTTCTTCATCTTCTGGCGCGGCCGGTGGAGGCGCAAATAATCCCCCCGGTTTCAGGGTGGCAGGTTCCGGCGGCGCGAGCGCAGGCACATCATCCAGCCCTTTGCCGCAACCGATGCAATAACGGGCGTGGGCCTCATTATTAGCGGCGCATCCCGGACAGGCCTTCACGCCCTGCGGCTGTCGCTGCGACAGGTCCGGGACGATCAACGGCTCACCGCACCTGTCGCACGATTCAATTCCAGATGCGTTTCCGGTCCCGCAATGAGCACAGAACACGTGTCACCCCAGCAATTTCCGCGGCCCGGTCACGCATGTAAGTGCAAGTCGTCGAATCCGGTCGCGGGTAGAAACAGTCGCGCGCCATGCTAATACGTGCGGGCCAGCGCTGTGGACCGCTTTCATACGTTTCAGACCACTACGACCGTATTCGTCAATCGCCCGATGTTCTCGATCTCAACGTGGACCACGTCACCCTCCGCTAGTGTGAAGTCCGCCGGCGGGATTACGCCGGTTCCGGTCACCACGGTGGTCCCATCCGGCACGGCGTTGTGCCTCTGCAGCCAGTCTGCGATGTACTCGCAGTCCCGGAACATGGCGCTGGTCGACGTCTCGCCGTTAAACGCTTCCTTGCCGTCACGCTCGATGATGAGCCGGATCTTCAGGTTTTTGGGATCCCCGACCGCGTCCAGGGTGGCGAAACATGGCCCGATGGCGCACGACTTGTCGTAAATCTTCGCCTGCGGAAGGTACAGGGGGTTATCGCCCTCGATCGAGCGGCTGCTCATATCGTTTCCGCAGGTGTACCCGGCGATCTTGCCGTCGAACAACACGAACGCCAGCTCCGGCTCCGGAACGTCCCATGTCGAGTCCGCCCGGATGCCGATCTCGCCGTAAGGACCGCTCAGGCGGCTCGGGGTCGCCTTGAAAAACACTTCCGGCCGGTCCGCCGTGTAGACCTTGCCGTACACGTCCGGAGTCCCGCTTTCCGCCTGCCGTTCAAACATGCTGCTCTGGTATGTGACCCCCGCCGCCCACACCTCCGCCGGCCTGAACGGCAACTCAAACTTGGGTCCGTGCGTCTCTTTTACAGAGTTCTCGTGAATGTCTTCGAGCGAGAAGGTGTTGGACATCCCGCGGTCGATCACCTGCCGCGCCACGTGGTCAAGCGACACCCCCATCAGCGACGCCGCACGCAACAGCGCGAACAGGTCGGTAGCGTGGGGGTTCGCCGAAGTCAGGTCGTACAGGGTGTCGTCAGACGTCTCCACCCCGAGGTGAGACTCGCCCCGGAAAGAAAACTGGTAGTAGCGCATGCAGGTTATGTCCTCTGGCCGGTGGTGTTTGATGAAGGTTTCTTTGTCTGTCGCGGGATGCGTCACCGGAGGGGTTAAGCTCCCGGCCACGTCTGCCACTCATAAAGCGCCACGGCGCAAGAACACGGCGCTTCCCGGTGGTCCCCCGTGGTTCCCGGGGGCGTTTCCTGCCTGAACGCTGGCACCCCAGCGGCCCGCTTTTACTGGCCCGTGAGCGGGGGCGATGCTACGATTCAGCCCAAACGTTGTCAAAGGCGCTGGTCCGCTCGCGTGCAGGCCCATGCAGCGTTCCTGGGACCAAATGGGGGACCACGGGGAAGCGCCGAACAGGGGCGCAGTTCCCCAACCCCGGGAGCAGCACCACCCGGACCGTAATCCAAGGAACTAAATCTAGCTTGTCTGAAACACGTCCGGTCAGCATAGGGTTCATCGGCGGCACGGGACCGGAAGGCCGCGGGCTTGCGGTCCGGTTTGCGGCGGCCGGGCACGACGTGATGATCGGCTCTCGCGACAGCGAGCGAGCCACCGATGCGGCCGATAAAGTCCGGGCCATCCTGGCCGGTGACACCGGGGCGGCAGACGTGAGTGGAGCGCTCAACTCTGACGTGGCGTCCGATGCGGGAATCTTGTTCCTCGCCGTGCCCTACGGCGGCATGGCGGCGACTCTGGAACAGCTCGCTCCCGCTCTCGCCGGCAAGATATGCGTCAACGTGATCGCTCCGCTGTCGTTTGAAGGCGGTATTCCTGCTTCCGATCCACCCGCAGCCGGGTCGGCGGCGGAGGAGGCGGCCCTGATCGCGCCCGGTTTGCGCTGGGTCGCCGGACTGCACACGCTTTCGGCCCGTGACCTCATGAACCCGGGCACGTCGCTCGATACCGACGCCATAATCTGCGGGAACGATGACGACGCAAAGGCGGTGATCTCCCGGCTCATCGCTGAAATACCGGGCCTCCGTCCTGTGGACGCCGGTCCGCTACAGAGCGCTCGATACCTTGAAGGGGCTACGGCGCTTCTGCTCAACATCAACCGGCGCTATAAAGCCCACGCATCGTTGAGGGTCGCCGGACTCGAGATCGAGTAGTCCGGATGGCGTTTTCCGAATCCCCGCCGCGGGTCGCGCTCATCTACTCTGACGATATCTGGCGGTACGAGATGAGCGCCGCCCATCCCCTGCGCCCGGTGCGCTGGAAACGAACGTTTGACCTGATGGACGCGGCCGGCCTGCTCCAGTCCCCCAACGTGTCGATCCTGCCGCCTGAACCCGCCACCGTGGAAGACATCCAGCTTTTCCACTCCGCTGACTACGTGGGAGCCGTGAAGGCGCTCTCTTCCGGGCTTGAGCTGCCGGGGGGACCGATGTACGGGTTTGGACCGGGCGACAACCCGGTGTTCAGCGGCATGTACGAGGCGAACGCCCTCACGTCCGGGGGCACGATGGTGGCGGCGAAGGCCCTCGCGGACGGTGCAGCAGACGTGGCGTTCAACTTCGCCGGGGGCCACCAGCACCACGCCATGGCCGACCGCGCCTCCGGATTCGGCGTGTTCAACGACACGGTGATGGCGGCGCGCTGGCTGGCAGATCGCGGCCTGCGGGTGGCGTACATCGATATCGACTGCCACCACGCAGACGGCGTGCAGGCGGGTTTCTACGAATCGCCAGAGGTGTTGACGATCTCGCTCCAC
>JADFRU010000215.1:0-3905 GCA_022561115.1 Chloroflexota bacterium
AGCCTGGATGAGATCACGAGCGATCGGCTGAAAGCCGGGGTAAAGTCGTTCGCAGACGCGTTCGAGGGTTTGCTTAAGGTGATCGATATCAGGGTCAGTGAACTGACGCCAACCCCCGCTCTGGACTGAGTTGCCCGGCATGCGTCAGACGCGTCCCTGGAAAGAACTCACCCGCCGCGAGCTGGAACGGTTCCATGACACGGACGCCGTCGCCGCCCTGTGGCGGCGTGATCCGGCCGCATGGGTAGCGCCCTCACCGGGCGGCACACCGGCGGCCGATGCGACAGGCTGGCTTGACCTGCCCGGCCGTATCGATGGCCTTCGCGGTGAGCTAACAGCGTTCGCAGACGCAGCGCGGTCGGACGGCTTTACCGATGTGGTGCTGCTCGGGATGGGCGGAAGCAGCCTGGGGCCGCTCGTACTGGGGAGCGTGTTTGGAACGGCGGCCGGTTACCTGCGACTGCACGTGCTGGACTCGACGGTGCCCGGGCAGGTGACGGCTGTGCGGGACCGCGTAGACCCCGGCCGGACGTTGTTTCTCGTGTCCAGCAAGTCCGGCACGACCATCGAACCGCTTACGCTGATGAGTTACTTCCGGTGGTGGCTGGAGGAAGCGGGAGTTGAGCGGCCGGACGCAAGTTTCGTCGCCATGACCGACCCGGGCACGCCGCTTGAGTCGCTGGCCCGGGAGCGCGGGTTCAGGCAGGTGTTCAGTACCCCGGAGGACGTTGGCGGCAGGTTTTCCGTGCTGTCCAGTTTCGGGCTGCTCCCGGCGGCGCTCACCGGCGTGGACCTCGCCAGGTTTGCAAAGTCCGCCCTGAGAATGGCGGAAGCGTGCGGACCCGGAGCGGAACCGGACGGCAACCCGGGCGCAGCGCTCGGCGCCACCCTCGGCGGACTGGCCGCAGCGGGGCGTGACAAGGTGACGATCATCTCGTCACCGGGACTGGCGTCTCTCGGGTTGTGGATAGAGCAGCTTCTCGCCGAATCGACCGGGAAAAACGGCAACGGCCTGGTGCCCATCGCCGGTGAGCCCCTGTATGACGCGTCCGGGTACGGGGAAGACCGCAACTTCATTTATGTTCGGCTCGCCGGGGACGACAACAGCCGGACGGACGCCCACGCGAACGCGCTTGAGAACGCGGGCCAGCCCGTGACCCTGCTTGATATGAACGACGAGTACGACCTGGCCGCAGAGTTCTTCCGCTGGGAGTTTGCCGTGGCGCTGGCGGCGCAGGTTATCTCCGTGTATCCGTTTGACCAGCCGGACGTAGAGAGCGCAAAGGAACTCACGCGTAACCTGCTGGCGTCCGGCAACACCGATTCGCAGGCCGTGCCGGCTCCCGCCCAGGAATCCGGCCCCGGCGCCGATTCCGGCGTCGATCTGCTCAGGCAGGCGGGACCCGGTGACTACGTTGCTATCCTCGGCTACATCCCGGCGTCCGCTGACGTAGAAGACGCGGTATCCGAACTTCGCGCCGCCATCACCCGTAAGACAGGCGCCGCAACGACTTTCGGATACGGGCCGCGCTATCTGCACTCCACCGGACAGCTTCACAAGGGAGGCCCGGCAAGCGTGATCGGCCTTGCGCTGGCGGCGGGAAACGAGGATGCTCTGGCAGCGCCGGGGGCTGAGCACGGGTTCGAGTCGCTGTTCATCGCACAGCTCTCGGGCGATGTCGAGGCCCTCCGCTCAAACGGCCGCAGAAGTTCGGTGACGGTTCTACGAACACCTTACGCTGACGCCATACGGGGGATCACAGCAGACCTTGAACGGGCGTAGACGAACGGACCCGGGTTCTGGTTCCTGGACCACGTACATAGCGCAATCATCGTGGGGTGGAAACCCGTGCTAGAATCGCCGCCCGACTGGATGTGCCGGGAGTAAGCTGGAGTTATCGAGCGATTCAAGTGGGGTCGCTGGCCGGACATTAACCGTGGAACGGCCTTCTTAACCAAAGTCACAGAAGCCGATTGCCCCGTTGAGATTCGTGGTCTGAGAGGGCCCATTGAGCATGTCAACAGACGCTGCTGAAACGCCCATGATGGTCCTGGCGGTCGATCACCGCTTCGACCTGTTCACGGAGCTCCTGTCGGCCAGCCCGGTACACCCGGCGGCTGCGGAGCGTGAGCGTGCTGCGAATCTGAAGCAGGTGGTTTTTGAAGGCCTGCTGAAGGCGATAGAGAACGGCGTGCCAAAATCGCAGGCCGGCATCTGGACGGATTCCGACCTCGGCGAGTCGATACTTTTGCGCGGGCGCAGCATGAACCTCAACACCATGATGTCCGTCGAGCGCTCTCGCGTCGCCGAGTTCCGTTTCGAGGACGCCCTGGGTTTCTCCGACCGGCTCTCCAATCTCGGCGTGACGTATGCCGCAGCCCGGGTTCCGTACAACCCGGGCGAAGAGCCGCAGGTTAACGAAGCCCAGCAACGGAAGCTGCGGCGGTTGAGCGAGATCTGCCGCTCCAGCGGGCCAAAGCTGACCCTTGAACTGGTGATGCGACCGACACAGGTCCAGCTCGACCAGTCGGCGAGCCTGGAGGCATGGGACGCCGAAATCCGGCCCGGGTTGGCGGTGCAGGCCATCCGGGAGTTGCAGGACGCTGGAGTTGATCCAGACCTGTGGGCGCTACGCGGGATAGACAACACGGCAGCGATGGCGACCGCCACTGCCCAGGCGCACGTGGATGACCGCAAGGTGGGCGTCCTGTTCACGCTGGGCGACGACCCTGGCGAGGTTTCCGGCGACGGGCCGGGAATGGACCAGAACCTGATCGGCCTTGCAGCACGCACGCCGGGATGCCGGGGACTGGTAATCGGCCCCGCGATCTACGCCGCTGACCTGAGCGCGTACGATTCCGGTGAGATCGAGCGGGACGAGGCCAGCGCCCGTATAGCCGAGCGGTACAACGCCGTGTACACGAGTTACACGGATGCGCTCCGTACGTCAGAAGTCGCCTGAATATACGGCTTCCTGGCACGCGACCCGGCTCCAACCACCTGCGTCTCAACAGCCGAACCGCCGGGCAGGCGAATTGATTCGCGCGTTCATATTCGATCTCGACGGCACGCTGGTTGAGACCGAGATGTTGAAGGCGCAAGCGTACGCCGCCGTTTCGCAGGACCTGCTCGGGCTAGACGGCCCGGATGAACGTGCGATAGACCTGTATCGCGGCATCGTCGGCGCAACCGACGAGACGGCAGCGCGGGCGATGGTGGACGGGCTTGGGCTTGCCAGCAAGTTGCCACACGCGGAAGGGGAACCGTGGGAGGCGCTCCGGCTGCTACAGTCCGAGCGTTACCGGGCGGAGTTTGCGACCGGGGACGGTTTGAGATCAGCCGCGTACCCGCGCACCATCGATCTACTACGGCAACAGGCCGCTTCCGGGATGATCGTCGCCGTGGCAACCTCTTCATTCACAGCGCAGGCCCGCCGGGTCACGGTAGAGCTCGGGATCGAACCACTTCTCGACGCGCTTGTTGGCCGGGACCAGGTCACGCATGGCAAACCGGACCCCGAGATCTACCTGAAGACCGCCGGCATACTGGGGGTTGCAGCGCGCGAGGCGGTGGTCATCGAGGACTCGGCTATCGGGCTGGAATCGGCGGTCCGCGCCGGGATGCGGTGCATCGCCGTCGCCAGCGCCTTCAGCGCCGACGGGTTGCGGCAACAATCCCTCCTGGACCAGGAGTGGTGCGTATACGAGCCTGCGGACCTGGCCGGTATCGTCGAACGCCGCCTGACCGAAGACGAATAACTAGCCCGCAAGTAGACGGTTCCTTCAATGCTGGCAATGCTGGCAACGCGGGCAATGCCGGCCGGACCGCCCGCGGTAGACTGCGCAGCCCCGCTGGTCACAGGGACTCGCTCGCCATCGAGGTCGAAATCAAGACCGGCCAGTGC
>JADFRU010000216.1:0-3891 GCA_022561115.1 Chloroflexota bacterium
AAGGTCACAACAGGGCCGGCACGCGTACCGGAGATGTGTATGGCAGGAACGACCGAGTCGGACGTGCCGCCCGGCATAACGGTGCGCCGGTGGGGGGACGATAGCGGCGACGGTCTCGTGATCGACGTCGACAGCAACGGCGGGCCACCGGTACATGGCATCGGCGTGGAACCGCCGGACAACTCGTCCCGGGCGAACGGACCGACCTGGGCCTACGTGATAGAGGACGACGGCGTGACGCTGATCGACCCCGGTCATCTGGGGTCGTTCGGGTTTCTATCGGACGGGTTGAAGGTGCTGGGGATGTCGCCGGCGGACGTGGACCGCGTCGTGGTTACGCACGGCCACTGGGACCACGATGGCGGCGTGGCGGAGTTGTTGGATGCCAGCGGCGCCGAGTTCTGGGCGCACGAATTGTGGCAGGTGTACTCACCGTACTCGTACGGCCAGCTTCTGAGGGCGGACAGATCTCCGTTGCGCAGGGAGATGTCACGCATGGGGGAGCGGGTGAGGGAGAACGGGTCGCGGAGGTACGGCGGTTCTGCCGATAAGTCGAGCGACACCGGACGCAAGCCGGGCGGCGCCGGGCGGGACAACTATGAATCGTTACGGGCAGGGTTGAAGGTGGATCGCGCGCTGGTTGACGGCGAGAAGCACGGATTGATCGAGTACCTGCACACGCCGGGGCACTGGCCGGACGAGCTCACCATCAGGCTCGGCGATCTTATCTTCACGGGCGATCATGTTTTGCCGGAAATCACGCCGCACCCGTCAATGGCTTACGGCCACCCGGAGGAGCTTGCAACGACTCTTCCGGCCAGATACCGGGAGGCGCGTGACGTGTGGGGGTTGTCGGCTTACCTGAAATCGCTGCACCGGGTAAGCCAGCTCGGGTCCGGGCTGACGGTGATGCCGGCGCACCGGCTGTTCAACAGGGGCCAGTTCCGCATGACGGATGAACGGCGGGCGACGGAGACGATCGTATTTCACCTGGAACGTTGTGACACCCTGGTCCAGGCTATCGAGAGCGGCCATTCCGATCTTGAATCAGCCACCCGCGAACTGTTCTCGTACCGGCCGCTTACCGATAGCTACCACCTGATGTCGGCGGCCTCCGAGACGATCTCACATGTCGAGTTGCTCGAAGAGAGCGGTGATATCAGGGTTGGCGATGTTGAGGACGGAGACGGGGTACGCCTAGAATTGACAGGCAGCCGTAACTACCGGGAAGTGATCGGGAAGTTGATTCCCGGATAAGTATTCCCGGAATAAACGTTCCTCCGGGTTAAACAAAAGCCCCGGGCTTCAAAGTTTCCCGGGGTTGAAACAAAGTCGGCCTATGCGACCTCGGATCGTCGGCCCCGAATCGTAGACCTCGGATCGTCACGGGGAGCCGGTGGCCCCGGGAATAGAAGAAGCGGCAGCGGCTCCAGACCTAATGCGCGCCCGTAGCTCAGCGGATAGAGCACCAGGCTTCGAACCTGGGTGTCGGGGGTTCGAATCCCTCCGGGCGTACCATCACCCTCCCTTCAAGAACGCTGGCCTGCCACCCGGGACTGGTCCGGTCTGAAAGAGGCCTGAAGGCGGATTTGGGGACCTGCGTTGCGCCGCCGACGCGGGGAACAGTGTCTTTACAGGCCGAATATCCCGAGTTGGCGGATGTCATCTCCGAGCTAACCGGGCGCGCTGCACTCGTAAAATCGCGCAACATGGAGATACCCTTAACGGCGCTCACGTTTTCCGGTATGCTATGGGGTGCTTTTCGTTCATAACGAATGGGACAGTGATTGGAAAGCGAGGCATCGAGACGTAGCGGATGCCGTTTCCCGCTGCGTCATGACGTTGCGTCAGCGGCACGTCTGAACCTCAAGGCGGAGAACGCTCGGCTACCGTGGGCCGATTTTGAAACTGTTCCCGATGACACCCAGGCCAGAACCTGGACCGGTACCACACCCTGCCAGGGTGAATTATCGGCTCAAGCAACTCTACGTAAGGCGGTCTTGATCTATGCCCCGACGCCCCGGCCGACCCTCGGCAAATCAATCGTACGACGAAGAACTGGACAAGCCGTCCGGCAACCAGGTGCTTGAAATCGCCCGATCTGTCAGCCGGGACGATGACGATACCGATGACGAGGAGCCCACAGTTGTCATAACCACCCAGGGCGCTGCGACAGCTTCCGAGCTTGACCGCTGGGAGGCTTCCCGTTCTGCGGTCCAGGCCGCCAACGCCAGCGAGGCGTGGGTCCAGCAGGCCGCCGAATCCGAGCTCACGGATGACCCGGTACGCATGTACCTCCGCGAGATCGGCCGGACCAATCTGCTAACCGCTGAGGATGAGCGAGTCCTGGCGCGGTCGCTGGAGTCAAACAGACGTTTGATGGAGATCGAGGCCGAGATTACCGAGGAGACCGGCCAGCAGCCGGCCACCCGCGTTATCGTGCTCGGCCTGCTTCGTCGCCTGTACTCGGTGCGGGAAGCGGCGGTCGCCGTGGCCCGTTTCCTGGGACTCCCGGATGACGTGTTGCTCTCCACGGTCATGCACGACCCGGATATGCGCGTCCTGATCGACGGGCCGATCGACGAAACCCTCGTCAACTACCTTTCTGACACCCTCCAGATCGAGCCGGAAGATGCTCAGAAGCTGGTGGTCGAGCTTTCGATCGTCACCCGGCTCCTGCCTCCGGAGGTGATCGACGTCCTTGACGACGACCCACCTGTTTTCGAGATCGAGAACGAGATTGCAAGGGACGGGATTGAAGACAAGCTCGGAATGTACGAGCTGCTTTTCCACTCCCACCTGCTGCGCGTGCGCGAAGAGGCCACGAAGTCCAAGCGACACCTGACCGAAGCAAACCTGCGGCTGGTGGTCAGCGTTGGCAAGAAGTACATCGGGCGTGGCATGAACCTGCTGGACCTTATCCAGGAGGGCAACATCGGCCTGATCCGCGGCGTTGAAAAGTTTGACTACCGCAAGGGCTACAAGTTCTCGACGTATGCGACGTGGTGGATCCGGCAGGCCATAACGCGCTCCATCGCTGACCAGGCGCGGACCATTCGGGTGCCGGTCCACATGATCGAGACCATCAACAAGCTGCTACGCGTCAGCCGGCGACTTGTCCAGGAGCACGGGCGCGAGCCCACGGCCGATGAGATTGGTCGCGAGATGGAGATGACGGCGGACAAGGTCCGGGAGATCCTCACGATTTCCCAGCAGCCGGTTTCCCTGGAAACGCCGATCGGCGAGGAGGGTTCCAGCCTTCTCGGTGACTTCATTGAAGACAAAAACGCCCCGGCGCCGGCGGAGATCGCAACCCACCATCTGCTGCGTGAGCAGGTCGATGACGTTCTCGGCACGTTGAACCTCCGCGAGCGTCGCGTCCTGCAGCTCAGGTTCGGGCTTGAAGACGGTCGCAGCCGGACGCTTGAAGAGGTAGGCCGGGAGTTTGCCGTGACACGAGAGCGTATCCGGCAGATCGAGGCCAAGGCGTTGCGGAAGCTGCGACACCCGGCGCGGAGCAAGCTGCTCAGGGATTTCCTGGAATAACCCACCGGACACCGGGCCGATGTGCTCGGGGTTAGTTGAAGCGATTCACAAAACAGCGGCCCTGAACTGGGGCCGCTGTTTTCATTCACGCCGGCAGACCCGGACGTAACACCTGGCTGCTGCAGGTTGACGGGGACCCTTACCTGTGACCGTGGACAGGGGATCGGCTGGTCCTTGATCGGTCTTGCCACGAGCACGGACCGGGTCTCCGTCTGTCCCTCTGATGCGCCCTCGTTATGTGGTGAGAGCTGGCGGGGTCAGTCGCCGGCCACCTCGGACACCTCTGCCGGGCTGGTAAGTGAGACAGCAATATCCGGCCTGTGAACGGCAGGAACATCTGTCTGG
>JADFRU010000217.1:0-3892 GCA_022561115.1 Chloroflexota bacterium
CACTTTTCCTCGAGGTCCCTGGGCTGTTGGAGGATCTCCCTCCGTTCGGCCGGGGACAGAGCCAGCGCCGGTTTGCGGCGGCGGTTCGTGATCATCACATACGCGACCAGTCCTACCATCGCTGCCGCAATCAGGAGTGGGAATCCGAAAACGACGACATCGCCCCCCGGAATCGCCTCGTTCATTCGTTTGAACAACCCGGGCTGCGGCAGTTCGTTAATTGCGAAATTCATCTTGAAACCGGGCTCGTAGCCGCTCCCGGAGAACTCTGCGTACATCGTCTCGCCGAGCTCCGTAGTCCGGGTTTGCTCCAGCCCCTCGCCCACCACTGTGCCCAGCTCCGGCGGCATCAGCACGCGCAACTCGTCGGCGCCAAACGCCAGCGTTCGCGTAAATTCAAGCGAGTCCCCTGAGTAGGTGATGGCGTAGCTGTACAGGATCTCGTGCTCGCCCGGGGGCACCGGGTTCGTCATCGCAAATCCGTTCGAGATCTCAAGCAACTGCCCCTGCGGCAGGACGCTGTCGACCGCCAGGTCCTCATACCCTTCCGGGAGGCTGAATCGGATCATATTCAGGCCGGTGAAGTTCGGGTTGGTCGGGTCCGGGACAAACGTGCGGTCGCCGTCATTTCGCAGCGTGACCAGGTCAAGCACCCCCATCAACCGGTCAGACCCGACCACCGTCGGGATGATCGTAGCGTGCGCGCTGATGCGGATGTTTTCAAGCGAGTCCGTAATCTCATAGATCACGATCGGCAGGTTGGCCGGCGCCGCCTCATCCTCGAGGAATATCTGGTCTGTGACGCCCTCGTACTCCCATGCCAGGCGATACCGGATGTCCTCATCCTGGATCAGGTCTGTGAACTCGAAAAGCGGGTCGTCGGGACCGACCAGTTCGACTCGTTGCTCGATGAAAACTCCGTCCCTGCTGGCCAGCAGGGTGATTTCAAACCCTTCCGGGATACTGGCGCCGTCCGTGCCGTTTTTGACGGCTCCGGCGACGCGTTCCGGGGTAGGTCGTTGTGCGTAAGCGTTTCCACCGTCCGCAACAATGAGCAGGATCACGGCCGCCAGAAACACCGGAAGCGCCGCAGCGAAGGGCCTCGTGAAGGCGCGACGCAACCGTTCGGATGTCATTTCGTGCCTCAACTCTCGTCAGCGCCCCTGTTGCTGCCGACTTCTGATTGTCCGCTGGAGCCGGCCTGCCTGAGGGCGGCGATCTCTTTTTCCAGCGCCTCCCGGGTCAGTAACTCCGGGGCGTCTTGAGGTTCGTCATCATGTCCCAGTTGGTCAAGCAACCTGATCGTCTCCGCAGCGCCAACGCGCAACTCCAGAAGTTGCCGCCGGTAATCTTCATCCGTGACCGTATTTGCCGCGTGATCGGCCTGTAACTGACCGATCTGTTCGTACAGGTCAGACCGCAACCGCGTCAATCGCTCCAGCTCCTCTGCGTGTCGCGCGGACAGCGCCGCGCCGGAACGCCGAATGAACGGTATGGCGATTACCACCAGTGACACAAGCGCCACCACGACGCCCAGGGCTATCGCCATGCCGTTTTAGTCCAGACCAGATTCACACACGCACCGGCAGCGCGGGCTGCGGTGATGACTGAATTCGCTTACGTACTGGCACGGGTCGCCGCTCAAGGGTGGGGGCCGGCCAGAGCGCCACCACGGTCCCGATGATGAAGATAGGCCCGGACGCCCACAGCCACCACGCGGCCGGGTTGATGCTTATTCTCAGGACCACCCGGCCATCGTCGAGGAACTCACTCGGGACGATGTACAGGTCCTCCAATCCCGGGACCAGGTAACCCGGAACGAACGGCACGTCCACGAGCGGGATATTGTGTACGGCGGCGCGTACGGAGACCGAGTTGAACTGTGGGAAGAACGCGCGCCAGGGAGTGAGGCTAGCGATCAACTCATCCCCTTTGAACACGTCAACGTTCACCCACTCCGCGATGCGGTCTGGCCGTTCCTCCATGCCCGTGCTCACGTAGACAAATCGGTACTCGTCAAGGGTGAAACTTTCACCCGGAGCGAGCGCCACGTCCGCCCGCTGGTTGAAGAAACTGGTCCCGATAATCCCGATCCCGAGGGCGATGATCGCAATGTGGACGATGTAGCCGCCGTGGCGCGGCCGGTTTCCGTTCACCATCCTCCACCAGCCGCTCGCAAAGTTGTGTCCGGCGCGTCTTTGAGCCATCGTCCCGCGATACCACTCCTCGATCACCGCGGACATTACCAGCGACAGCGCGCTGAATCCGGCTAACGCCCACAGCTGATGGACGCCGGAGAGCCACAGGAGTAACGCCATTGTCAGGCTGATTGCGAACGGAATGGCGAGCCACCGCTGCACGCTCGACATCGATGTCCGGCGCCACGGCAGGAGCGGGCCGATGCCCATCATAATTACGATAGCGAGCAGAATCGGCCCGTTGATCTGGTTGAACCACGGCGCGGACACCGTAACCGTCTGGTCGTTGGCGAACTCAGAGAAAAGCGGGAACAGCACGCCCCAGAGGGTCACAAAGGCCACCCCCAGGAACAGGAAGTTGTTCACCAGGAACGCGGCCTCACGGGACAGGAACGATTCAAGCGGCCGGTCACTCTTGAGCGATGGGAATCGCCACAGGAACAGGACGAGCGCGAACACCATGCTGAACATCATGAAACCCAGGAAAACGCTGCCGATGGTGGAGGCCCCGAACGAGTGCACCGAGACGACCGGTCCGCCGCGGTTGATAAACAACCCGAACTGGGCCAGGACGAACGCCATCGACAGCAGTGCGACGTTCCACATCCGGAACATACCGCGCCGCTTCTGGACCATGACTGAATGGATAAACGCCGTGAGGACCAGCCAGGGCATGATCGCCACGTTTTCGATCGGGTCCCAGCTCCAGTAACCGCCCCATCCGAGGATCGTGTACGCCCACCACGCGCCGATCAGCAGGCCAGCGCTCAGCACGGCCCACACAGCGATCGCGCTGACCCTGGCGGCATCAAGCCACTGGTCACGGGTTTGCCCGGCGATCATGGCTCCGGCGATAAATGCGAAGGGAATTGCAATACCAACCAGCCCGGCCATCTGGAGTGGCGGGTGGATGAACATGCCCGGGTGCCGAAGCAGAGGGTTGATACCCGTCCCATCAACGGCGGCGAACGGCGACGGGGCAAACGGGTCCGCCAGTGTCAGCATCACGGTGATGAAGAAGGCGATGATGCCCATCAGCACGGCGATGATGTACGGCCGTGACGGTTCAAGACGCCGGGGCGTTACGTAGATGGCGATTGTCGACATCACCGTCAGGATGGCCGTCAGGTAAAGCAGCGAGCCTTCGTTCCCGGCGTACATCGCCACCCATGTGAAGGCCTGGCTCTGGGACAGGTCGCTGTGCCCCCGGACGTACTCGATCGAGAAGTCGTGGGTGACGAACGCGTACACCATCGCACCGACGGCGACCGTCAATGCGAGCCCCGCCATGTACGAACTGCGACGGGCGCTCATGACCAGGTCTCCAGAACCAAGTTTGGCTCCGGCAACGGACCCGATCCCCGCGTAGGCCGCCAGCGCGAGCGCAAGCAGCAAAGACATTGTGCCGAGGTCTGCCATCTAGTCTCCGGAGCTCCTATCGTCTGGGGGCGTTTCGGCTTCGTTTTCTGGAGATGCCGGGTCATTTGACTCTGCGCCGCCGAGCGACAGATCGCGATCAACCTCCGCAAGGTAGTCAGCGAGCTCATTTTCGGAGACCGGGCCCCCGACACCGGCGGCCACCGGTGCGGAGTTGCCCCGGCGCATCTGGCGCATCACCAGAATGAGGACAACCACGCCGGCCGCGACGCCCACAGGCGGCACGATCCATGTGACAAGGTTGAACCCGGAACGTG
>JADFRU010000218.1:0-3880 GCA_022561115.1 Chloroflexota bacterium
CGCAGTCGCTCGGCTACCCGGGCCAGCGCACGCATCCCGTCGTGGCGGAGGCGATCGACACCGCCTTCAAGAAGATCCATGCCGCGGGCAAGGCGTCCGGCACGCCCGGCGGACCGGAGCTGGCGCGGTCAAACGTTGAGCGCGGCGTGCTCTATCACTACACACACATCCCGACCTTCGTATCACACTACAGCCAACACTTCTTCAACACCGTCGCCGGAAAGTAGCAGGCCCACAGCCTGCCATTCTTCTCCCGGGTTGCCGTCCGGGACGTGCGGAATCAACCCCAACGCCAGCAAAGGCGACAACAGCGCCACGAAAGGCCAACCCCGGTGCTCAACGACTACGACTTCCCGGAGATCCAGAGTCTCCGCCTGGACTGGGTGCGTTTCATGAACGCCGGTGACGTGACGCGCCTGGGGTCGCTCTTCATGCCAGCCGCCGTATGGATACCGCGCGATGAACCTGCGCTCGAGGGCTGGTCGACGATCTCGCGCTGGCTGGAAGCGATCTTCCGGTCATACCGCTACCAGTTGAGCGTATCGGACCCGGTGGTACGGTTCGCCGGGAACTGGGCCGTAGAGCGCGCCAGTTTCACCGCGATACTGGCGCCGCTGGAAGGCAGCGAGACCACGCGGCACGAGGGCGCTTACATCATCATCTGGCGTCGCGACATCGAGGAAAACTGGGCCATAGACCGCTATATCGACGACAGCCAGTAGTCCGTGCATCGCGGGCCGGTCCCGAAGTACCCGGGCATCTGCAAAGCGCAGCCCGGGGATAACAGCCCTTCAGCTTCGATCATCTCGACGACTCCGAACCAACCCCGGGAGGCCCCTCACACCCCCGTGTCGCCCGCCGGTCGCTTTTGGCGGGCCATCCAGCGCCGGACTGAGTGCGAGCGGACCCATACACCGCCGGCCACCGTGGGCTATCGCAGGGCGGCCGCGATTCACCGCGTTATCATGCCCGGCCATCGAAACTCGTTCGTGACCGATACAACAGGGAAGACTCACATGACCACAATCGCCATCATCGGAAGCGGCCGCATTGCCAGGGGACTTGCCCCGGGCTGGGTAGCTGCGGGCCATACCGTAACCCTCGGCTCGCGTAGTCCGTCCGGGATCGATGCGCCCTCGGGGGTGACCGTCTCCTCGCAATCCGAGTGCCTCCAGGACGCGGAAGTCATCGTAATCGCCATCCCGTATGGCACCGTCGAGCAGTTCGCTCGTGACAATGCCGACGCTCTCAGGGGGAGGGTGGTTATCGACGCCAGCAACCCGATGCGCGGCCTCGCAGGCACAGGGACATCGGGAGCTAAAGTGACCGCGGACGCCATCGGAGACGGCGCACGCGTCGTCGCCGCATTCAAGGCAACCTTCTTCAACACCCTGGTCGAGCCGGTCGGACCCTCTGGACGGCAGAGGGATGTCTGGTTCGCGGGCGGTGACGAGGCCGCACGCGCCGTAACCGCCGGGCTGATCGCTGACCTGGGTTTCCGTCCGGTTGACTGCGGCGGAATGGAGAACACCGCCTGCCTGGACCTGCTCGTCCCCATGATGATCGAGCTCAACGGCCGGACCGGGGGCGAGCGCGTCATCTCATGGAACGTCCTGGACCTTGCGTTATCGTGACCGAGCTCTACGTGGTGAAAGTCTTCATCGGCCCGGACGGACGAGGCGGCAACCCGCTCGGCGTGTTCCTCGACGGGGACGCCATACCGGCGACCCGCCGCCAGGCGGTTGCGACAGACCTGGACTTCTCGGAAACCGTTTTCGTTGACGACCTGGACTCAGGCCGATTGCAGATCTTCACCCCCGCCGCGGAGTTGCCGTTCGCCGGTCACCCGCTCGTCGGCGCGGCATGGTTGCTGAAACAACAGGGCCATGCGGTGCAGTCCGTCAATCCACCGGCCGGAAATGTGCCTGTCCGATACGACAACGACGCCACATGGATACGCGGCCGCCCGGAGTGGTCGCCACCTATGCAGTTCATCCAGCACCGCTCACCTGCGGCTATCGATGCCCTTGAAGGCGCGCCGGACGGCGTCGGGTTCGCATACTGCTGGGCGTGGGAGAATGAGCCCGCAGGACGCGTCCGGGTTCGAGTCTTCGTTCCGGAGCACAACATCCATGAAGACGAGGCGACCGGGTCCGGCGCGGTGGCGTTCGCCGCACGCATCGGCCGTGCCGTAACCATCAACCAGGGCGCAGGGTCGCGCCTCGTCACAGAGCTGCACGACGACGGGTCGGTCTCTGTCGGCGGCGCGGTCGCGCTGACCGAAACACGCTCATACGCGATAGGAACAGCAACACCTTGATAAGCCCGGACCACAACGGCGCGCCGGTTGAATCCATCGCCTCGCACCTTGACGAGCACATCCCGAAAGCGCTCGGCGAGGCCGGGGTCGCCGGCGCTTCGATCGCGCTGATCCGGGACGGGGCGCTCGCCTGGGCCGGGGCCTACGGAACCGCTGACGCTTCTACAGGACGCGCGTTGACCACGGAAACCGTGTTTGAAGTGGCGTCCATCACCAAGCCCCTGTTCACTTACGGCGTCTTGAAGTTGCGAAACTCCGGCATCCTGGACCTGGACACGCCGCTCAACGACTACCTGGATACGCCCTACCTGGACGACCCCCGCATACAGAAGGTCACGGCCCGCCACGTCCTCAGCCACCAGGGCGGGTTCCCAAACTGGCAGCGCCAGCGGGACGACGGCCCCCTGAAGATGTACTTCGAGCCCGGCGAGCGCTACTCCTACTCCGGCGAGGGTTTCCAGTACCTCAAAAAGGTCATTGAGCACCTGACCGGACGCCCGGCCCTGGACGTAATTACGGAGCTAACGCTGGAACCGTTCGGCATGTCCAGCAGTGACCTGGTCTGGCCGTCGCGACGCAGCGATGCGCCTCTCGCCGTCGGACATGAGAAGGACGGCACGCCGCGCGAAAAGCGCGCGTCCCCGGAAATGAACGCCGCCGCCAGCCTCCACGGCAACCCGTCGGACGTTGCGCGGTTCATGACATGGATGATGCGAGACGATGAACATTCGGACGCTCTGCCCGCAAGCTCGATCAACGAGATGCTCACCCCGGCGGTCCCGGTAAACAACTCGCAGTCATGGCATACCGAATGGCCGCGTCCGGATGCTGAAGTCAGCGACACGGTGTCCTGGGGTCTCGGCTGGGCGCTGGAACATCCGCCGTCGGTTGAGCCAGCCGCAACGACGAGCACACCGGCCCCCTGGTTCTGGCACTGGGGCGACAACTCGGTCTACTTCAACTTCGCCATCGGCTCCCGGGAATCTCGCTCCGGCGTGGTCATCATGACCAATAGCGCCTTCGGATATCAACTCTGGGGTGACATCGTCAACATCACCCTGGGCGGAGAACACCCGTCCCTCGACTGGGTCGCAGACGTCTACAGCTCCCGCCACCGCCGGCCCGCGTGAGCGCTCGCGCCCTGAGGCTCTCGAAGGGCCGTGGCCGCTCAGTCCAGATCGGCCAGCCTGGGCATCACCTCCTCGGCCAGCAGCGTCATGGAGTTGACCCACTGCTCCCGCGGCTCCCATTCGTGCCCTATCGCCAGCAGCATCCCGAAACCTCCGACATCGTGATGAAGCTGGCGCAGTTGATCCACCACGTCATCCGGGCTGCCCACAATCCAGACGTTGTCCATCAGGTACTCGGAATTGATATCGGAGTCGGGCATGTCGGGATCAACCTTGAAGATGCCCTGCAGGTTCCTGTCCGTCAGGAGCGGGATGAAGTACTGCTCGAAATCGCGGCTTAAAGTGCCCTCCAGCACCTCTCTGCGCGCCTGCTCGGTGGTCTCCGCCACGTAAATATCCTTGCAGATACGCCACGCAGACCGGTCCGGGG
>JADFRU010000219.1:0-3837 GCA_022561115.1 Chloroflexota bacterium
GAAGTCATCGCCCGCTCGTCTGACGCTTTATCCGGGCTGGCGTCGTTCCGATTCGCACTGTCCCATGATCGGGGGAATACGGTTCTATCGAACGGCATCCAGGTCCAACGCGTCACCGGCACGGCTATCGCACCGGACAGATATACGCTGGACGCCGATACTCTGGTATCCGGTTTCTTCGTGAACACACAGGTTATCGTGATCGACCAGGACTCTTACATGACGCACCCGATTACACATCGCTGGCAGCTTCTCGGGGCAGATGTCAGCCCGTTCGGGGCGTTTGACCCGACACTTCTGGTTGCGAACATCCTTGAGCAGGTGGGCGACCCGGTCCACGCCCCCGTACAAGATCTGGCGGCTCCAGGAAATAGCGGGGTTTACGTGATCGACGGCGACCTGCCGGCCGCTGCGCTCAGTTCGCTGACGGGAGGCGTAGACGAGTCTGCTCCACCGCTCTCGGTGCGGATCACGGTGGACGGCGTCACGTTCCTGCCGGTGGAGGCTCGAATTACTGGACGGGCGACCGTGGGGGAATCAGGAGACCTGGTGCGCACCGTTCGCCTGTTTGAGTTTGACGCTAACATCACCATCGAGCCGCCGATCTAGGCCGGACCGGACTGCGTGTTCAACTGGCTTAGAGACTTCCGCACCTACGCCGTCATCCTGCCCGTTTGCGCCGGGGTGTTCATAGCGGCCGACGATCAGACATCGATCGTCGTAGTGTTGCCAGAGCTGCTCCCGGACTTCCGGATCGGCCCAAACGAGCTCGGCCGGGCGTCATGGACGGTGACCGGCTACCTGATCGGCTACACGGCCGCTATGCCGATTATGGGACGCGTATCGGACAGGTTCGGCCATCGCGCCGTGTTCCTGGGCGCGCTCCTGATATTCATGCTGGGGTCTGCCCTTGTAGCCGTCAGCCCGGATCTCCCGAAGTTGATCGGCCGGGACCAGCCTGACCTGAACTGGATGATCGGGGCGCGCGTTTTCCAGGCGATCGGAGGGGGCGCAATGATCCCCGTTGCGATAGCCTCCGTCGGCGATGTTCTGCCGAGAGCGAAGCACGCGGTGGCGTTCGGGATAATCGGCGCCAGCGCCGAGGCTGGCGGGGTTATCGGGCCTTTATGGGCGGGCCTGATCACCAACGTAAGCTCATGGCAATGGGTTTTCTGGATCAACATACCGCTCGGGCTGGCCGTGATGGGCGGGCTGAAGTTCTCCCCTGCCGGTGTCAGGAACCCGGTCAAGATAGACTTCATCGGCGGGGTGTTTTTCGTAACGGCGCTGGCGTTGCTCACGGCTGCTCTCTCCCGGGCGGGCGACGCTGACGGAGTGTTCGTGGCGCTCATGGCTTCTGCCGTCGCCGCGCTCCTGGCGACGATCTGGTGGCACCGCAGAACGCCAGACCCTTTGCTTCCCGTCCGGCTCTTAAGGACGTTGAGGTTCTCTGCCTCCAACGTGGCTCACCTGGCGGTGGGCGTGTCGTTGATCACGGCGATGGTCACGGTGCCGCTGATGGCCAACACCGTCCTGGGCCTGTCCGCCCTCGACGGCGGCCTGATGCTGCTCAGGATGACCGTTGCGATCCCGTTCGGGGCCATAGCGGGCGGCTACTGGGCGCAGAGATGGGGCGCTCGCTGGCCGTCCATCACGGGTTTCGCCCTTGCCGCGATCGGCCTCGCCCTGATGTCCCGTTGGGGCCTGGAGATTGCAGACCCGGCGATGACACTCCATCTCGCCGTGGCCGGGCTCGGGTTCGGGTTGCTGATCGCGCCGATCCACGCCACGGCCATGCTTGGAGCCCGGGCGGGCGAGCGTGGAACCGCCTCCGCATTTATCACGGTGTCCCGCATGATCGGCATGACCATCGGGCTGGCGGTGATCACAGCATGGGGCACCGTCCGGTTCGATGGGCTGGCGGCGGACGCGCCGATCTCGGCCGCGGGGCTGGAAGAGATCGTGCTGGACGGCCTCACTGTTTTCCGGGGATTTTTCCTCACCGCCGCGATAGTCGCCGTGGCCGGGATCATCCCGGCCTGGTTGATGAGCCGCCGCGCCGATCTCGGCCGGGAGGCATCTGATTGACCGCGGAGATAAAACCTCCGCAAAAGCCGGTTTTGGTTGCCACCAGTATGCGGAGACGATATTGCCTCGACGAGATCAACGACAACGGCGACGCGAGCGACGGCAGGCCGCAACAGCATCGGCAGCCCCCAACCTGATCCAGAAGTACAAGGGCTGGCTTATCGGGGGCGCGGTGGGAGCGGTGATCATTGGCCTGATCGGCGTGTCCCTGGTCCAGTCCGTCACCGGCGAAGAAGACTTCGGTTTCACCGTGTACGGATCGACCGAATCGCTCGACATCGAAGATCGCAGCGGAGAGTTCGTGGCCGATCTCCTGTCCCAGGGCAAGCCAATCGTGCTGAATTTCTGGGGCGGGACCTGCCCGCCATGCCGCGCCGAGATGCCCGATTTCCAGGCAGTGTTCGAGGAGTTCGGCGATCAGGTCATATTCCTTGGACTGGACGTGGGTCCGTTTACGGGGCTGGGGACAAGGTCTGATGCGCAGGCCCTCCTGCAGGAACTGGGCATCACCTACCCGACGGCCTACCCGGACGGCAATCCAACCCGTAATTTCAACATCGTCGGGTTGCCGCAAACGATGTTCTACGATGCCCAGGGAGTCTTAGTGGCACGCGAGGGATTCCTGAGCGGCTCCCGCATGAACCGGATCATGACCTCAACGCTGGGACTCACGCCAAACGACGGCTAGCGGCGTGGGGACGGGGACGGCGATCAACTACCAGCAACGCGTAGGGGCGTATGGCATACGCCCTGGGCGGGCGCCTGATCTCTAGGGACCTGCAGAATGGATGGCGCTCACCGTCCGTACCTGCTCTTACTGCCCGTTCCCGGCACGCTCGTCCGCACGGCGTTCCGCGTCGATGCGTTCCAGTTCATACTCGCCGTAATCAACGAACTTCATCGCATCTGCGATCGCCCTGTGCCCGGCCTGCTCAAGTATCAGGCGGTGCATTTCCTGGCAGACGCGACGGTAATCGGGATGGCCGGCGCGGGAGGTCCTGAGCTCGAGCATGTGGAACGCCTCTCGGGCGTTTAACTGCATCACGAACCGTATCCGGAAACCGAACGGGACAGCGTACTGCGCGACGTCTGATCCCATCTCATCGGCGAGTTTCGCGTGCAGTCCGGCCGCCCGCTCCATCGCTCCGTCCCACTCTGACTCGCGACCGATATCCGACATCACATCCGGCGTGGTATAGCCGTGGTTCGTGCCCAGGCGCTGCCATTCCAGCGTCAACATCCTGTGACGTTGCAGGTCACGGAAACTTCCGAAATCGCATTTGATGTCAAACCGGTAGTCGACGCGCTCCATCCCGCGACCGGGCTTGTGGCGGCGGTTGCGCCGATCGCCCGAGTAGTCACGAATCACCGCGGCGCGCTCGTCCGGGTCCATGCGCCGCGCAGCTTCCAGAAGCTGGTCATCCGGGAGGTCGGAATAGGCGTACAACGCCGCAGCGGCCACTTTAATCTCGGCATCCGGGTCCCAGTCCACGAGCGTGACTTCGGGCCGGTCATCGGCCTCAATATTCAAGGCAGAGGCAAGCTCCTCCATGCGGCGGGCAGTCCCGGCGAGGTAGTCGCTCCAGGCGCCGCCGCGGTCCGGTATATCGACCCGTTTCACAAACGATGGGATCATCTTTCGAAGCTCGGCGAGCATCATCCCCCCGTACTCGCGCGCTTCCGCCAGGTGATGCGCCTGCATGCGCATCCGCCGCGACTCGTACGCCTCGCCCGTCCCGACGGTGCCCA
>JADFRU010000220.1:0-3818 GCA_022561115.1 Chloroflexota bacterium
GCTGGCGTGTGACGGAGTGTGTGGCGCCGCCCTTCCCGTCGGCCCCGCCTTGCGCCCACCAGCCAAACAGGTGGTTGACCGGGCCGTGTCCCGCGCCGATCAGAAAAGCGCGTCGTAGCGTCTCCGTAAGGTACGCCTTCGCGTCGGCGATCGCCTCAGTGACCGGCCGGCCATGCGCAAGACCGGCCGCGATGGCTGACGATAGTGTGCATCCGGTGCCGTGCGTACTCGTCGTCTCGATCAATTCATCTGAAAACACGGTGAGAGATTCGCCATCGTACAGAACGTCCAGCATCCGTCCCTCAACAAAGCGCCCTCCCTTGACCAGGACGTTTTGCGCCCCCATCTCGTGGATCTGACGCGCTGCCCGCTTCATATCGTCAAGGCTCTCGACGCGCCGTCCCGTCAGCGCCTGCACCTCGTCCAGGTTGGGGGTCACGACCGTCGCCAACGGAATCAGGAGCTTTCTCAGCGACTCGACAGCGCTGTCCTGCAGAAGCCGGTCGCCGCTCGTCGCGACCATCACCGGGTCGACCACCACGTTGACGAGACCATACTCTCGTAATTTCAACGCGACCAGTGCGACGATCTCCGAGCTGGCCAGCATCCCGATCTTGACCGCATCGGCGCCGATGTCGCTGATGACGGCTTCAATCTGGGCCTCGATAATCGTCAGGTCGATCGCCTGCACGGCCGTGACGCCCAGCGTGTTTTGCGCCGTGATCGCCGTGATGGCGGACGTGCCGAACACGCCGAATGCGGCGAACGTCTTCAGGTCCGCCTGGATACCTGCGCCACCGCCCGAGTCCGACCCGGCGATAGTCATCACGAGCGGCACACCGCCCTGCCGCTCGCCGGTCACCACGACTCCCCCGAGTACCCCATGTCCCAGAACTTGATCTCGTATCGCAGCGTCCGCTCGAACACCGTAGACAACCTGTTCATCGCCGTATCCGTCGCAGCGTTGACCACCCCGTCCACGAAATGCACGAAGTGCCCAAGCACATCTTCGGTGTGCAGCGCTATCCACTCCCGGTAAAAATCGCTGGCGGGCTCGGCTCCGGAATCAGAGAGCCTCTGCCCCCAGTCCATGTATACACCTTCAGTCACTGCCAGGGCGGCGCATATGTCTTCAAATCCGCCCTCGTACGCCGTGCGAACCAGGAAGTCTCCGAAGGCGGCGGTCGTTGGTAGCGGCGTTGCCGCCTTCCACTCTTTCTCCTCGATGCCAAGCGCCTTGAACGCCCTCAAAAACAGGGCGTCTTCGGCACCCATCAAGGCTGTCTGGAACTCCGCCATCGGGCGGGCGGCGGCGATATCCGGCGCCTTCGCCTCGGCGATTCCAAGGGCCTTCGAAAGGTCGTTCACGAAGACGTAATCCTGCACGAAGTAGCGCCGGAACTTCTCGATCGGCAACGTCCCGTCGCCCAGCTCTTCGATGAACGGGTGGTGCGTCGCCGCTTCCCACAGCCCGGCGTGTGCGGATTTCAGGTCGGTAAGGTTAGTCATCAGGCGATCCTTCGGTGAGCCAGGCTCACGGGCGTTCGATTTTACAGACTGGCCGGCCGCGCCCGTGGCCTGCCAGTGGCCTGTAGGTACGCCGGCGCGCATTGCGGTGCAGCGCTCCGACCCCGATAATCCCGGGCGGCCCCAATTTCTCCCGAGACTCAATTTGCCCAGGTAACGGAGGTCCAAGTGCCCGGAGACTGGACGTTTGAAGACGCTCTGCCGGTGATCGGATCGATCACCGAGGGAAACGCGTGGGACGGCAGCCGCCTGCTGTTCACCAACATCGCGATGGACCGGATGCTGGCGTACGACCCCGCCACGGGCACCGTCGTTACGGAGCGTTCCGACACCAACGCCGCAAACGGCCTCAACTTTGACCGGGAGGGCCGGCTTTTCGCATGCGAAGGCGGCGGCAGACGGATCGCACGATACGAAGACGGAGAGCCGGGCATCACCGTCGTAGACCGGTTGAACGGCAAGCGCCTCAACGGGCCGAACGATCTCGCCATCGACCCGCAGGGCCGTATCTACTTCTCTGACCGGATCAACGACGTGTCCCCGGAGATGGGTATCGAGTTCTCGGCGATCATCTCCGCCGATCCGCAGCCGGACGGCAGTTACGTTGCGGTGCAGCGCACGTTCGACTCCACGATGCCAAACGGGCTCATTTTCTCGAACGACTATCGGACGCTCTACGTGGCCCAGAGTGATTACGGCGCAGGCCGGTTCCGGCAGTTGCGCGGGTACCCGGTGAACAGTGACGGCTCTCTCGGGGATTACGAGCTTCTGCATGATTTCGGGCCGCATCGCGGCATTGACGGCATGACCCTGTCCTCGGACGGCCTGATCGTGGCCTGCACGGGGTGGGAGGTGTCCGGCCCGGGCGGGATGATTACGATCTTCGAGCCAAACGGTCGTATTGTCGCCAGCCACCCGACGCCATGTAAGCGCCCGACCAACTGCACCTTTGTCGGCGAAGACCTTTACGTCACGAGCATCGAGGGACACCTTCTCGTGGCTCGGGACACCGGGATGACCGGCCACCTGCTCTACCCGTAAGGAATCGCCCATGACCATGACCGATTGGACGTTCGAGACGATCGCCGAGCGCGACTCCCTGACCGAGGGCCCTGCCTGGGACGGGGACGGCCTTCTGTATTCCCATTGCGCCGCGGATCTCACATTAAGGTGGGACCCGCAGACCGGGGAAAGCTCCGTGTGGCGCGAGGACACCGGAGGCGGAAACGGGATGGTGTTCGACCGCAGGGGTCGCCTGTTCGTCTGTGAGGGAAAGAACCGCAGGGTTGTCGAGTACGTCGCGGGTGAGCCGCCACGAGTGGTGGTGGACAACTGGCAGGGTGTCCCGTTTAACGAGCCAAACGACCTCGCAATCGATCTACGCGGCCGCATCTGGTTCACCGATCCGAACTACGGCGGACGGCCCCTCAGCATCCCGGGCGAGCAGGTTTTGGCGGAAATCCGTGGGCGAGCGCGCCGTTGACGCCGGATGGCGCGTTATGTCATCGCACCGGCCGGCAGCCAGGATCTGGACGACATCTGGACCGGGATCGCGAAAGACAACCTCGATGCCGCCGAGCGTCTTCTCGACCGCTTCGAGGCCGCGTTTGAGCGCCTGGCCGAGTTTCCCGCCATGGGCCACGCCCGGCCCGATCTGATCGATCTGCCGGTCCGCTTCTGAACGCTGGGCAACTATTTGATTATCTACCGTGCGGAGACCTCGCCGATCGAGATCGTCCGGGTCATAAACGCCTACCGAAACGTCGCCGCAGTGCTTAAGTAAAAGCGCTCAACCAGTTCCGTGTCCCTAGGGACGGACCAAGGACCACACTCCGTATCGAACCATGCACCGCTTCGCCAACCCCGGCCGTTTCCTCCGCATCGCCAATGCGATTCTGCCGTGGTGCGCGGGGCTGACCGCGGTCCTGATCGCGGCCGGGCTCTATCTCGCGCTGTTCGTCGCGCCGCCGGACTACCAGCAGGGCGAGTCCGTGCGCATCATGTACGTTCACGTGCCCTCGGCCTGGATGGCGCTGTTCGTCTATACCGCGATCGCGGCGGCCAGCGCGGTCGCCCTCATTTGGCGCCATCCGCTCGCCGACCTGGTCGCCAAGGCCTCGGCGCCGGTCGGCGCCGGCTTCACCTTCCTGGCGCTGGTCACCGGCGCGCTCTGGGGCAAGCCCATGTGGGGCACCTGGTGGGTCTGGGACGCGCGCCTGACCTCGATGCTGGTGCTGTTTTTCCTCTATCTCGGCCACATGGCGATCATGAACGCCTTCGAGGACCCGGTG
>JADFRU010000221.1:0-3794 GCA_022561115.1 Chloroflexota bacterium
AAGTTCGGGAAGATCGAGCTGGACTGAACGGCTTTCTCGCCGGTCCTTCCCGGGGCGGCCCACTACGGTGTTGTGGAGAGCGCGATCCGAGGGCCATCCTGCGCTTGCGCCCGGCGCCGATTTCGAGACGGCTTCCCGCCCTGATTTCTGGCCCTAAATGAACCCGCGCAGCTCTATCGCCTTCGCCACGGCGTCCACTGCGACGGCGTACGCCGCTCCCCGCAGAGTCAGGTTGCGTTCCTTCGCCATGTCCCTGGTCCGTTCATACCCGAGACTTATGGTGGTGTACAGCTCATCGTTGACCCGTTCCAGGGACCATCGGAAGCGTTGGATGTTCTGCGCCCACTCGAAGTACGACACGATGACGCCGCCGGCGTTGGCAAGGATATCGGGGACGACCTGCACGCCGTTTCCCCTGAGAATCGCATCGCCGCCGTAGGTAACGGGGGAGTTCGCCGCCTCTACGACGAGTTTCGCTTTGATATTGTCGGCGTTCTCCGTCGTGATGACGCCCTCTATCGCCGCCGGGACCAGGATATCGACATCCAGCTGCAGAAGCTCCTCGTTGGTGATTTTCTCTCCCAGGGAACACCCGTCGAGCGTCTCGTTGTGCTTCCTGTATTCAACAATTACGTCAATATCTAACCCCGAAGGATCGAAAATGGCGCCGGTCTGGTCAGAGATCGCCACGACCTTCGCCCCGATCTCTTTCATGCGGCGGGCGGCAAATGAGCCGACGTTTCCGAAGCCCTGGATGGCGATCGTCACGCCGTCCATCTGAAGGCCGGCATCCACCGCGGCGAGCATCGTTACGTCACACACGCCCCGGCCCGTCGCAGCCTCGCGGCCGTAGGACCCGCCAAGCTCGATCGGCTTCCCTGTCACTACGCCCGGGGAGTAGCCGTGCAACTGGCCGTACGCGTCCATCATCCACGCCATCACCTGTGCGTTGGTCCCCATGTCCGGCGCCGGGATATCACGCTGGGGGCCGATGATGTGGGAAATTGCCTGCGTGTACCGCCGAGTCAGCTGGTTGAGCTCAACTTCGGACAGGTCTGACGGTCGTACCTGTACGCCGCCTTTTGCGCCGCCGAACGGTATATCCACAAGCGCCGTCTTCCATGTCATCAGCATGGCAAGCGCCCTGGTGTGGCTGGCGTCCGCGCCCGGGGTAAAACGAACCCCGCCCTTGTATGGACCGCGCGCTCCGTTGTGCTGGACACGGAAACCGCTGAAGACCTTGATCTCACCATCGTCCATGCGGACAGGAATGGACACCGAGAGTTCCCGCCACGGGTTCAAGAGGACCGCACGCATCCCGTCGTTGATCCCAAGCAGGTCACAGGACTCGTTGAAATAGGCGTGCGCCGTCTCAAGCATGCTCAGTTCAATATCCGGCATCGTGGTCCTTCTTCCCTGAGTAAAACGTTGGGCCAGGAACGTTGGCCAATTGACGGCCCCGTCCGAGTCCGCGGTGATTGGATGCAGCATCGGCCGAATGGACACACCAATCGCAGGGTTAGATTCGTTGACCGGGGCCGGTCGCGCTCGTAGGATTGTAGGGTTATGCCTGATTACGCAATCATTAAAACGGGCGGCAAGCAGTACCGCGTCCGCGAAGGCGACACCGTCAACGTTGAGAAACTTGATGGTGAGATCGGTGACAGCGTCAAATTTGACGATGTGCTGATGACTTCGCTCGATGGCACGATCCTTGTTGGAAGTCCTATCGTGGAGAACGCCACGGTGACGACCGAGATCACGGAGCACGGCCGCGGCGAAAAGTTGACGATTTTCAAGTACAAGTCCAAGACGCGGTCACGCGTCAAGAAGGGTCACCGCCAGCCCTACACCTCGCTGCTTATACAGGACATCTCAATAAAACGACCTCGCCGGAAAAAAGCCTCCGCGAAGAAGGAGGAGTAACCAATGGCTCATAAGAAGGGAAGCGGCACGTCACGAAACGGCCGCGACTCAAACTCTCAGCGTCTTGGCGTCAAGCGTTTTGGTGGTCAGTACGTGACCGCAGGGACGATCCTTGTCCGCCAGCGTGGAACGCCGATCCGTCCCGGACTGAACGTGGGCGTGGGCAGAGACCACACGCTGTACGCGCTGATAGACGGCCAGGTTGCCTACGAACACGACACGAAGACCAGGAAACGGGCGTCGGTTTACCCCGTCGCGGTCACTACCTCTTAACACGATTTAGTGACCCGGCACTTCCAGCGTCCCGGGGCGAAATAAGACAGACATGAAGACAGAAATCCATCCTCAGTACCACACAGACGCAAAGGTCACCTGCGCCTGCGGCAACATCTGGACCATCGGCTCAACGGCTGCCGAGATCCGCGTTGAGTTGTGCAGCAAATGTCACCCTTTCTACACGGGTGAGCAGCGCATCGTGGACACGGAAGGCCGTGTCGAGCGCTTGATGCGTCGATTCAATCTCGGCAGCGTCGAGGACGCGGCCAAGTTGGCCCAGGAAACGGCAGAGCGGTCAGCCGCCGCAGAAGCCGAAGCCGAAGCAGCGGTCGAGGCCGAACGCGAAGCGGCCCGGGCCGCCACCCAGGCCTCCAGGCTGGCCGGTGACGCCCCGCCAACAGCGGATGATACCGCTGCTGCAACGGACGCACCGGCGGAAGCGTCCGCGGAATCCACAGATTCTGAGAACAAGGACGCCGAGACCGACGAAAAGTAAGTGCCCGGTCACGTCTCTCCCGGTTGTCACCGGGGGAACCGAGCACACGTAACCAAATGCACGAGCCTGCACGTCATGTGCAGGCTCGTTCTGTAATGTGACCCCGTGACGGTCACAAGAAAGAGGAGGCGTCCGGTGGCCGAATCCCCCCCGAAGGGCGCGCTCTATGGCGGCCAGGCTGTCATCGAAGGCGTCATGATCCGCGGCGCGAGTGATGCGGTGATCGCCGTGCGAAAACCTGACGGCCAGATCATGGTCCAGACGCTCCCGCAAAGCCGATTGTGGCTGAGCCGATGGCGTCGCATCCTTTTTCTGCGCGGCATCGCGGTCCTGGCCGAGACCCTGACGCTGGGCATGAAGGCGCTCGCTGTGTCAGCGAACGCAGCCGTTCCTCAAGATGAACGCGAGGATGGCGATAGTGAGGAAAAGGAGACGCTGGGAGGATTCGCGCTGGGCGCAATGATCGCCGTCTCGCTTACGCTCGCGATCGTGGTGTTCTTCGTCATTCCACTGTTCCTGTCGCGCGGCCTGGAGTCGTTCGGCTGGAACGACTGGGCGGCTAACGCCGGTGAGGGCGGAATCAGGATCGTGCTGTTCGTCGGCTATCTATGGCTGATCGGTCGAATGCAGGATATCCAACGCCTCTACGGTTACCACGGCGCCGAGCACATGGCGGTGCACGCCCGGGAGGCCGGTGATCCGCTGACACCGGAAGGCCTGCGACGCCATCCGACCGCGCATCCGCGCTGCGGAACGGCGTTCTTGTTGACCGTCGTGCTGGTATCGATAGTGGCGTTCATGTTCTTCCCACGCGACCCGTTGTGGTTTCATTTCACCTCCCGGATCATCCTGATACCCGTAGTGGCGGCGGTCAGCTACGAGATCATCCGCTTCAACGGCCGCCACGCAGACTGGTGGTGGGTCAAGGTCATCGCCCTGCCCAGCCTGCTGCTCCAGAATCTGACCACGAAACAACCCGATGACGGCCAGTGTGAGGTGGCTATCGCCTCTATCGAGGCAGCGATAGCGCTCGACGCCGGGCGACCAATTCCGGCAGTGGTCACGGGCGTTACAGAGTCGTCGCAGCCGGAGTCAC
>JADFRU010000222.1:0-3794 GCA_022561115.1 Chloroflexota bacterium
ACGTCGGAAGGCGTGTACCCGCGTGCGGTGTAGTCGATCACCCGGTACCGGCGGGCGAAGTAGTTCACCTGTTGGTCCCAGCTCTCCATGCTCCCGGCGAACTCGTGGGCGAACACGAGCGGAAATCCGGAACCGGTCTCGCGGTAGGCGATTTTCACGCCATCGATAGTTGCGAAATCCACTGCCTTCGCCTCCTGATGCAGTCAGAGCACTATTAGTCACGTGTGTTCGGGTAGTCTTCGCTGTGATATTGCCTTGGAAACAACGCCGAAATCGGCACACGCTCGATCTCACCATTCGATTCCATCAAGACGTCGGCGTCGGGTCCGTAGTCGCTGATCAGCATGCGACACATCCCACATGGCGGGACCACATCGCCTGATTCGGTCACTGCGACGATTTGTTCGATCTCCGTGTCCCCGGCGGTCGCCGCGGCGCCAATGGCAACTCCTTCCGCGCAGATTGTCACCCGTCCATTGCTCGCTTCCACGTGCGCCCCAAGGAAGATATTGCCCGTCTTCGTTATCAACGCAGAAAACATGGCGTGGCGATTAGGAACATATTTTTCTTTAGCTAAAGCTCGGGCTTTAGCCACCAATTTTTGCTCACCAGTCATGTTTGCGGCTCCTTACGACAAAACCGTTTGTCGTTCAGTCCCCCTCTCCCAAGTCGAGAGACGGCTGAGGGGCCGTCCTCGAACTCGATACGGGATGACGATAGACATTCGAGAACAGATCAAGACACAGACGTATCACGGGTCCGAAGTGTTTATCAGCGCTCCCCCGGCTTACCCCGCCACCCATCCTCCATCCACCAACAGGTGGTGGCCCACGACTCCGGACGCCGCGGGACTCGCAAGGTACACGAACGCGCCAACGATGTCCTCAGGATCAAGCCGGCGCCCGATCGGCGACCGATGCGCCACCTGCGCCTCTATCTCGGGAGGCGTGTCGGCGATCAAGTCCGTGTTGACCGGCCCCGGCCCGACCGCGTTCACGTTGATTCCGTACTGGATCCACTCGACCGCCAGCGCCCGGGTCAAACTGACCACCCCGCCCTTGCTCGCCGTGTACGGGGCGTTGCCCACGCGTGCCGATTCTGCGATCTGCGATCCGGTGTTGATGATCCGGCCTCCGCCGTGATCCCTCATGTAACGCGCCGCCGCCTGCGCGCAGAAGAACAGGCCTCGCAGGTTCACGTTCAGAACGCGGTCCCAGTCCTCCTCCGTCGCGTCCATCGCCGGTCCGCGGGCCGCGATCCCGGCGTTGTTGGCCAGGATGTCGAGCCCGCCCATATCACTGGCGGCGCGTTCGAACACACCCGCTATCTCGGCCGTCCGCGTCACATCGAACCCGTAGCCGTACGCCTCTCCACCCGCCGCCCTTATCTCGTCACAGACGGCGTCAATCTTTGACCGCTTGGACGGCAGGTCGGTCACGGCCACCCGCGCCCCGGCGGCCGCAAGGCCCAGCGCGATAGCGCGGCCGATCCCCTGGGCCGCCCCGGTCACCAGCGCACACTTGCCATCGAGCCTGAATAGTTCGGTCTGCATTTAACGTCTCCCTGTCTCTTCTCAACGCAACATGCCGCCAACCCCGGCTGGCGTTTGCCGAGAGTTTCGCAGGTCCCGGGGAGCCATGAGTCGGACTCGCATGGGCGGCATCGAACATTTTCTCCAGTGTCCGCGTACAATGCGGCCACGTTGCAGAGGTTCCGGGAGGACAATATTGGCGTTACATCCACAGGTTGCCGCGGTCTTGAAAATGGCTGAAGAGGCGAACCTTCCGGCGCTGAACACGCAGACGCCGGAGGAGGCGCGCTCCGCTGCAAAGCTGCGCACCGCCGCCGCTCCGCGCGAAATCGAGGATGTGGCCAGTATCCGGGATACGACCATCCCGGGGCCGGCCGGCGATCTGCCCATCCGCATCTACACGCCGTCTGAAGGAAACAATCACCCGCTCATCGTCTGGTTCCACGGCGGCGGCTGGGTGATAGGAGACCTCGATAACGAGGACCCCGCCTGCCGCGTGATCTCCAACAGCACCGACGCCGTGATCGTGTCGATCGACTACCGCCTCTCGCCGGATGTCCGCTTTCCGGAGCCGGTTGAGGACTGCTACGCCGGGTTGCTCTGGGCGCATGAGCATGCGTCCGAGCTCGGCGTTGACGGCTCCCGAATCGCGGTCGCAGGCACGTCGGCCGGGGGCAACCTCGCGGCCGCGGTCTCGCTCATGGCACGCGACCGCAACGGACCGGCGATCTCGCACCAGCTACTGTTCTGCCCGGTGATCGACCATGACTTCAGCACGGCCTCTTACTCGGCCAACGCGGACGGTTACATGCTCTCGCGTGACTCGATGGTCTGGTTCTGGGATCACTACATCGGTCCGGACGGAGACGGGTCCCACCCCTACGCCTCTCCGATACGCGCCGACAGCCTTGCCGGCCTGCCCGCCGCAACCATAATCGCAGCGCAGTACGACCCGCTCGTGGACGAAGCGGAAGCGTTCAAGGTTGCACTGGAGGCCGCGGGCAACGACGTCACCTACACCTGTTATGAAGGAATGATCCACGGCTTCAACGGTCAGGTCGGGATCTTCGACAGCGCACGGGACGCACTCGACGAAGCCGCCACGCGGCTCAAAGCGTCCTTTGCCGGCGTTCCCAGCGCTGGCTGAACCGGACCCATCGCACACGCCGGAATAGATCGGCCCCAGACCGTTCCAGTCCGTTACAGGGAGGCCCCATGAAACTCGAGATGTTCCACCTCTGTCCCTACCGGAACCTGCCGGAAGATTTTCGGGAAAAGAACCGGAGCGTGTGGGTGGACGTGCCCTCGCACCTGTTCGACGCCGAGATCGCCAGCCGTACCTACAACGAGACCCTTGACGAGCTGATTTACGCCGCCGAGATGGGTTATGACGGCATCTGCGTTAACGAGCACCACCAGAACGCCTACGGCCTGATGCCCTCCCCAAACATCATGGCCGCCGTCATGTCACGCGAGACGAAGGATGTCGCCATCATCGTCATGGGCAACTCGATCGCCCTGTACGACCCGCCGATCCGCGTTGCAGAAGAGTTCGCCATGCTGGACTGCATAAGCGGGGGACGTCTCGTCGCAGGCTTCCCGGTCGGTTCAGCGATGGACACCGCGTACGGCTACGGCTCCAATCCGACGCTGTTGCGCGATAAGTACGCCGAGGCCGAGGAACTGATTTTGCGGGCGTGGACGGAGGAGGATGTCTTCTCCTTTGACGGCAAGTACACGCAGCTTCGCTATGTCAACATCTGGCCGCGGCCGTTGCAGAAGCCGCACCCGCCTGTGTGGGTCCCGGGAGCCGGGTCGATCGAAACCTGGAACACCTGCATCGATAAGGGCCACCTTTACGCATACCTGTCTTACAGCGGGTACAAGCGCGGCAAGCAGGTGATGGACGGTTTCTGGAAGGTGGCCAACGCCGCCGGGGTGGACAACCCGTATCACGCCGGTTTCCTGCAACTGGTCTGCATCGCCGACAACGAGCAGGAGCTGCACGATAAGTTCGCCGCTCACACCGAGTATTTCTTCAACAAGATGCTCCACGTATACCCGGGTTTTGCCGACCCGCCGGGATACCGGACGATCGACACCATCAAGGCCGGGCTCCTGTCCCAGACCACCTCGTTCGGCCGCGCCAGCGATCACGAGACAACGTTTGACGAGTTGCGCGAGGCCGGGAATGTGGTCGCGGGCACGCCGTCACAGGTAACGGAGCAGTTGGAACAGATCATCAAGGACCTGCACATCGGAC
>JADFRU010000223.1:0-3787 GCA_022561115.1 Chloroflexota bacterium
TGGAAAACCCGGGCCCGTCTGCGTACGACATCGCTCGATCTGAAAGAGATGCGATAGCCGGTGAGGACGCTGGAGGATTCAACATCCAGATGCTCAAAACCGGGGGCGCCGTGCTGCTTATATTCGCCGCCCTCGGGCTGTTGATTTCGCTGGTCGGCCCGCTTGCGTTTTCGCGTGACAGCGGACCCGAGAATAACGTTTACCAGGCGGCCAGGGTTCGACAGGTGGTGGACGGCAACACGATCGTGGTCGAAATCGATGGCCAGACTGAAACGGTCCGGTATATCGGCATCTCGGTGGGGGTGCAGGGGGACGCGTTCCATCGGTCATCCCGGCTTGCGAACCAGAGCTGGGTTGACGGCCAGGTCGTGATCCTTGAGCGGGATGTGCGGGATCGGGACACGGACGGCCGGTTGCTCCGATACGTGTATGTGAACAACCAGATGATGAACGCGATACTCGTGAACAGCGGTCTTGCGCGCTACTTCCCGGACAGATCGAACATTCGATACAACCGGGAGTTGCTCGCTGCGGAGAGCGCCGCCCGTGATGGTAAACGCGGCCTGTGGACGGATAGAGACCTGGCAAATGACAGGCCTGCCTGAATGAGGTTGAAGCAGCGCTCCCGGGTTGTTTTCCGGGACCAGGGAGCGCTTCGGGACGAGTCCCTTATGCGCATGGCCCGGATGATTTCAGGGATGATTTCAGGGATGATTTCAGGGCGAGTTATGGCTGATGTTGTCATGACGGAGGCGCGGCCATAACCGCAGGCGGACCGGCTTCTTCACCCGGCCGCACGCACGCCAGGATTCCCGCCAGAGGGGTGCCGGTGACCCGGAACCCGGAGTTCCGGCGTCTCTGGGCGATCGGCGCGCTTGGCGGAACGATGCGCTGGCTCGACACCCTCGTGCTGGCCCTGGTCACCCTGGACCTGACCGGCTCGCCGTTCCTGGTTTCACTGACCTTCTTTTTCCGCATGGTCCCCATGCTTTTCGGCATCGGGCTGGGGATTATCGCCGACCGGGTTAACCGCAAATACTTCCTGGTCTTCGGCCTGGTCTTTCAGGCGATCGTTGCGGCGGTAATGGCGTCGCTGCTGATCGCAGATGTCCTCGTTTACTGGCACCTGGCCGTGGCGACATTCCTGTCTGGCATCGTGTGGGCGTCCGAGTTCCCGGTGCGCCGGACCTTGATCGGTGAGCTGGTCCACCCGGAGCGGCTGGGCCGGGCGATGAGCATCGACTCGGCGACGAACGCATTCACCAGGATTGTTGGTCCCTTCTCCGGTGGCGTGTTCATGGCGACCATCGGGCCGGAAGGCGCGTTTGTGACGGGCATCGTCCTGTTCATATCGGCAGCGCTGGTCGCAACAACGCTCACTTATACCCGGGTCGGTTCCGCTGGTTCGCATCGGGGCGTGAAGACGGAGTTGCTGGAGGGTGTGCGCTACATCCGCGCCAGTCGATTGATGGTGGGGACCCTGATCGTGACGTTGTTGATGAACGTGTTCGCGTTTCCGTACATGAGTCAGCAGCCGATCATCGCGCGCGAAATCCTGGGAGTCGGGGACGTGCTGGTCGGGCTGCTCAACTCGGTGGAAGGGTTCGGCTCCGTGGTTGGGGCAACTCTTATAGCGTCGTTCGCCCTTCCGCGTCACTACACGCGCATCTACCTGTACGGTTCGTTGCTGTTCCTGATAGGGGTCCTGCTGTTCTCGCAGTCGTCCTGGTACCTGGTCAGCTTGATGATCGTGTTCGTTGGCGGGTTGGGAATGTCCGCGTTCGGCACCATGCAGAGCACGATCATGGTTTCTGCGGCGTCGCCGGAGATGCGGGGACGGGTGATGGGCACGGTCGCCGTGTTCATAGGCGCGGGGCCGATAGGCCAGATAAACATCGGCATCATGGCCGGGCTGTACGACCCGAGAACGGCGGTCATGGTCACGGCGATCATGGGCCTGACGGCGATGCTGGCGGCAGCGGCATCGTTCCCGATACTGCGGCGCGCCGACTCGATGCGGATCGACAGCCGGTTACGTGCGATGAATAGCGCCGATCTGCGGCGTGTAGCGGAGAGCCCGGGCGGGGACTAGCCTCGATGCCCGTCGCGTTCGTATCCGCCTTCCGGCGGCCCCCTCACCCCGGCCCTCTCCCGCGGAGGGGAGAGGGGGCAAATCGACTATCCGCGGGAGAGGGCCGGGGGAACTACCGCTAATCTCGCGGGCCCATCGGCGGGAACACGCCGTCGCCCTTGTACAGGTTTGCTTCGACGACCGCCTCGTCCAGCTCGTAGCCGATGCCGGGGTCGGTCGGCGGGATGATGTAGCCGTCCTGCCACTGAATCGGCTTCTTAAGCACTTCTGCATAGAAACCGTCAAAGGTCTGGATGCTCTCCTGGATCAGGAAGTTGGGGCTGCATGTGGCGATCTGGATGTTCGCCGCCGCCTCTATCGGTCCCGTGTACAGGTGCGGGGCCATCTGCACGTAGTGCGCTTCCGCCATCCCGGCGATCTTCTTCGCCTCAAGGATGCCGCCAACGCGGGCCAGCGCCGGTTGAAGGATGGCTGCGCCCTGTTTGCTGAGCAGGTCCTGGAAGTCGTACTTCGTCACAAGACGCTCGCCGGTCGCGATCGGGATCGTGGTCATACGGGCGACGCGCGCCATCTCGTCCCGGTTCTCCGGCGGTACCGGCTCCTCGAACCAGAGCGGGTCAAACTTCTCCAGCCTTCTGGCGAGTCTTATAGCGCTTGAGGTCGTCATCTGGCCGTGCGTCTTTATCAGCAGGTCTACTTTGTCGCCGACAGCCTCCCGGATGTTCTTCGTGACCAGCTCGGCGTTGCTTAACTCTTCCAGTGAAAGCTGCCGGGGGTCGCCCATCGGCATCACCGGGTCGAACCCGACCGCGGTGAACCCCATGTTCATGTAGTGCTCGGCACGCTTTGGCGCTATGTCTGGATCCCCGTGGATGTTGGTTACCGCCATCTGTCCGCCGTCCGTCACGTCCGGGTACAGGTAGGTGTATGAGCGCAACTTCTCGTTGAACTTGCCGCCGAGCAGGTTGTACACCGGTTGATCGAGCGCCTTGCCGATGATGTCCCATGACGCGATTTCCAGCGCGCTCAGGATGCCGCCGACGGTGAACTCCGGGTGCTGGTTGAAGCCGCTGCCGTAGATGGACCGCCACATGCGCTCAATCTCGAACGGGCTTGTGCCTATCACGTACCTTTCGGCAACGTCCTCGATCAACTCGCAGACCCGGGTGGGGGCGAACGGAACGCCGTAGGCCTCGCCGTACCCGGCGATGCCGTTGTCGGTGGTCAGTTTTACGAAGACCCAGAAAGGCCCGCCGAAGTGCGGCGGTGGGTTCGCGACGGCCCAGGTTTTGACGTCCGTGATCTTCATCGGGAGGTGCCTGCTTTCTAAAAGTGCCCGCGAGCGGTCCGTACCGGCGATGCGCAGGATGGCGCGTAACTGTGGGGAACGCAAGCCGCCGGACGCGGGTTCGGCGTGAGGATTCACACCGGGACGGGTGCCACGGATAACCTCCTGTCGCTGTCGAATAACGCAATGTGTCATGTTTATCGCGCGTAACATCTGCGGAAAGGAGGACAAAACGATGAGACGAGTCATTATTTGCTGCGATGGCACATGGAATGCGCCGGACAGCAAGAATCCCACCAACGTGGTCAAGCTGGCCCGCTCGATCACACCGGTGTCGCCGGACGGCGTCTCGCAGATCGTCTTCTACGACCAGGGCGTCGGCACCGGTCCCCGGTTGGATCGTTATA
>JADFRU010000224.1:0-3785 GCA_022561115.1 Chloroflexota bacterium
CGAGGAGATGGAACGCTCCGATGTGCATGAACACCGGGGTGACCAGGCGCCAGTACTCGCCATCTGCGATCGCCGGACCGTATTTAGCGCCGTATTTGACCAGAACCATGGGATCTTCTGAACCGCCCGCTATTTCCAGTACGAGGAAATACACGACGTTGATCACCAGTACGGACCACATGGCCGGGTTAGACCGCAACATGGAAATGATGCCGCCTCCCTCCGATCCCGGCCGGAGCGGGTTCCGATTGAACATTCAACTTGCTCCTGTGGTGATCTGGTCTGCGTTCTTACGGCCTGCGGAAATATCGCCCGGGTAGATCAGGGCCATGCCGTGAATTCCGGGGTGCGCCCGGTGCAGTGCCCGGTGCAATAAAGAAGGTCCCGATTCCGGATGCTACCTACTTTACGCAGGCGAACGACCCGGGGACCTGTATTGATTCCCCGCGCTAATATCCCGCCCGCCGCCGCTTCGTATACTCATCAGAGTCATTTGCCGGGTCTAGCGGGATCCGGTCCGTTGTAATCCTCAGGGCAGTTCATTTCTTTGAATGAATCCGATCTTCGGGTAACAGCCCGCAGGGTTCTTGTGATCGACGACGAGGAGTCGGTGCGAGTCGCACTTCAGGCGAGTATCGAGATATTCGATGGTTTTGAGGTAGACACCGCCCCGGACGGTGAAATCGGGCTTGAGATGATCGCCCGGGAGCATTACGACGCGGTCCTTGTGGACCTCATGATGCCGGTCATCGACGGCTTTGAGGTGCTGCGCCGCCTCCGGGAACTCGACAAAAGTGCGCGTCCCGGCCGTGTTGTACTCGTGAGCGGGCTGGCCGACCCGACAATCCTGGGGAATGTACGGGAGCTGGGCGGCGACGCGATCCTCGGCAAGCCGTTCCGGTTGGATGATCTCCGTCATCTGCTGGTCGATGACCTGGAATCGATCTGATCCGTTACTGGCCGGGTTTGGACTTGTTCCAGAGTTGTTCCAGGTGATACCGGGGCTGCCAGCCGAGTTGGCGCCGGGCCTTCTCGTTACTGAACTTCCCGTGCGGAATATCGGTGAACACCATGTACGTCTCCGCCCGGCTGGGCAACCGTTCAAGCGGTAGCTCGACGGCGCAGCGTATGGCCTCTCCCGCATCGGACCAGGCGATGCTGTACGGGACCATCATGTCTCTGCCGAGTGTTTCCCCGCCGCTGCCGCCGGGTCCGTGGGCCAGGTCTCCGGGGTCGTACAGGTGGTAGAAGAGCAGTGTCTGCAGGTAGATATCGTGCCGGGTCGTGAAAACGCGGTCGATCTCCTGCCCCAGCGCTTTGGTCAATGCGTACAGGCGCGTGCCGGGCTGGGGAGGCATGTCCGGGTTTAGATCGAAATCCCAGTCTTCATAGCCCGGCCCCGCGAGCTGGAAGTGCGGCCCCGTGTTGATGACACGCCGGATGCCGTGCGTCACGGCGGCCACCATCATGTTGTAGTTGCCACGCGTGTTGACATCGAACGCCACTCGCCGGTCTGGCCGTAGCACCGACAGGTTGATGATGGCGTCCATCCCCTCCGCCGCGTCAACAACGTCATCCAGGGACGACACGTCTATCTGGCGCCAGTCGTGGGTGGTCGCAGGCGCATCGCCGATGTCCGTGATGCGGAGCCGGTGACGGTTTCCCAGCGCCTTTATGACCCACGGCCCCAGCATCCCGTTTCCGCCAAGAATCAGGATATTCATCAGGCTGCACCCTGCCCTTCCCAGAGCCCGAGCACTGAAGCCGCGCCCTTGAGCAGGAAGCGGGCGTCCGGGATCGGGGATTGGACGTGGACGGTCCGGAACGAGGCCGGAGCGGGTGAGTTTTCGGACTGTGCTCCCGCCGTGAGATCGACGACAAGCGCTGCGTTTAACGCGACGCGCAGATCGTCTTCCGCAAGCGCCGCAGATTCACCGGAAGCGGCAGCGGCTTCAGTATCGCCCTCAATCAGCGGGAAGCCGAGACGCAGGTTTGCGATCTTGATACCGCCTTCCCTGCCGAACTCGCGGCAGACGTACTCGCAGAGATGGGCCGAGAGGATCAGCGGTTCCACCTCCGGCATCGGCCGCCAGTTCTCGGTTACCGTGAGGTGTGGCGGGTAGTCGTCCATCAATCGCAGGGTGCTCAGGTTGATAAACCTGCCGACGCCTCCGCTGCGCGCCGCTGTGAGCAGGTTGTACGTGCAGCGCGTGTACAGGTCCAGCAGAGCGGACGCAGCGGCGAAATGCCCGCCGTATCCAACGTGGACGATAGCGTCGATCCCTTCAACCAGGCGATCGGTCGCGTCATCGTCGCCCAGGTCGCATCCCGTGACCCCGGAAACGCCTTCCGCGTGCGCTGGCAGGTCGGTGAGCACAATGTCGTGATCTGGGGCCAACAGACTGGCGACCGACCGGCCCAGGTCGCTCGTCGCCGATGTCAAAAGCAGTTTCAACGTTGTCCTCCGGTTTGTGGGACGGCATCCGGGCGATTCGGCAGGCGTCGAGTACTGACGGTCCGACGAATTAACACACTCAAGTCCCGGGGCCGCAACAGCTTAGGCGCAGCGGAAGCCGGCCTCAAGCCGGTTTTTGACCGTCCCCGAGAATGGCCCGCGAGGCCTCTCGATTCTGTGGGTTCAAAGAAGAGATGGCGGGACGAGGAAGAACCGGGACAACAGTGATCGCCCATGCACACCGGCCGGTGGATGTCGCCGCCGCTGCTGCGGGTCGGACGTGACCGATTGCATAAACCGGGTGTGAGCGCGTTATTCCCAATGGCGAAGCGGACCGACGAGCCCCACCGGCGCGTACCCTACCTCCGGAGTTGAACATAGGGAATTGGACAAGGGCGAAAACAGGCGATGGGACCCACGTGGTCCGCGCACTGAGGCACCTGAACGGCGGGGTTGTGCGACAACGCGCTCCGGGCGCTGTCCGCCTTCAGTGTTCCGCCCACGCAGGTCGGGGCGCTGGGGCTACGGCTCGATGCCGAGGCCATCGGTGGCCGCTATCAGTCGACGGAACGCCGATACCGTGCGTGACCACCCTGAACGTATGATGCCGAGCCGGCGGCTTTCTGTTTGTGCCTGGGCCTGTATGCCGAATTTCATGTTTCGTTTCCGCTGATATATCCGGGGTGTCGTGGTCACTGCTACCCGGGAGCGGAAGACAAACAAAAACCCCCGGGACTGAAATCCGCAGGGGCCGCACAATCGCTGTCTGGGAATTTAACCGGTCAGCGCGCGTTGGCTCCACCCCTGCGGGCAGTACAACAACAGGCGCACATCAAAGACCGGTGAATCATCGTCCCCACATTGTACCGGTTGGGCGCGTGATCGCAAACCCCGGTATGAGCCTTCCGCATGACCTGAACGCACCGCCGGGCGCTGATGCGAATAACGTCGAATCGGTATCGGGCCGGCCCAGGCAGCTCCTTACGGAATGATCTACTTGACGCACGTAGTCGTGTAGACTGGCAGGTATGGCTGAGAACCCCACGCGCCGGTCATGATTTCCTACATCCGATACGTGCCCGAGTACGTGACGGGCATTGTTACGCGCGCGCAGATGTGGGTGGAGGTATTCCTCGGCTTCCTGCTTGTTAGGTTGTTCATCACACCAAACGCGCAGTGCATCGGTCCAGACACCGGCCGGGCAGAGGGCGTTTACCCGCACTCGATCCGGACCCCAATCGACCGCGGCGCTCTTGGTCAGCGAGTTGATGCCTCCCTTGGTCGCGGCATAGGCGGCGTGGCGCTCTTGCCCGGTCACGCCTGCCATGCT
>JADFRU010000225.1:0-3784 GCA_022561115.1 Chloroflexota bacterium
CGCTACCGGGTACGAGGACAGGAAGGACTCGGACCGGGACGGGTTTGGTCCCAGTACGGTCCAGGATGACATCATTCTGGAGGTGAAGGATCTCAAGACCTACTTCCAGACCCGTTATGGAACGGTAAAGGCTGTGGACGGCGTCTCCTACTACGTGCGAAAGGGAGAAACCCTCGGCGTGGTGGGCGAGTCCGGCTCCGGCAAGTCGGTTACTGCCCTTTCGATAATGCGGCTGGTCCCATCACCACCCGGCTACATCGTCGGCGGCGAAGTAATCCTTGATGGCCAGAATGTCCTGGATCTCTCTGACAAGGACATGGCCAAGATCAGGGGTTCCAAAGTTGGGATGATCCTCCAGGACCCGATGACGGCGTTGAATCCCGTATTCAACATCGAGAACCAGGTCGGGGAGGCCATCCGCATTCACCAGAAGGTCAGGGGCAAGACCCTGGTGGAACGGATCATCCACTCACTTCGCCAGGTGAGAATCCCGGCGGCTGAGAGCCGGATGAAAGACTTTCCGCACCAGCTTTCCGGCGGGATGAGACAGCGGGTTGTCGGAGCTATCAGCATCTCCTGCGCCCCTATCGTCCTCATCGCAGACGAACCGACGACGGCGCTGGATGTGACGATTCAGGCCGGTTACCTGCGCCTCCTCAAGGAGATTCAGGCCGAGACCGGTGTTGGAATCATCTTCATCACTCACGACTTCGGAATCGTCGCCAAGATGTGCGACCGCGTCGCTGTGATGTACGCCGGCCGAATCGTGGAAACAGGTGATGTCCGGCAGATCTTCAACGAACCGGCCCACCCGTATTCCGAGGCCCTCCTGGCGTCAGTCCCGAAACTTGAAGAGCGAACACGTCGCCTGTACTCGATCGAAGGACAGCCGCCGCCGTTGTTTGACCTTCCGCCCGGATGCCCGTTCGCACCGCGTTGCCCGTATGTGCAGGACCTGTGCCGCGAGTCGTACCCGACGGTCTTCAGACTCGATGACACCCATACTGCGAGTTGCTGGAAGCTCATGGACTTTGATAAGTCCAGGGCAGACCCGGATGAACTTGCCGCCGTTCAGTCCACTACGGTGCATTCACAGCGAGACCCGGAAACGGTTCCAGAAGAGGCGGGAGCGGTTGCTGACTGAAGCACCGTTCCGGTAGATGTGCCCCACCGCCGCCAGTAGAGCGCCGGTGAACAACGTTACGAAACCTTTCACGGATACAGGATGCGATGACGACAATCCAGGAACAGGTTCAACAGCAGGAAGGGCTTCGTCCCTTAGCCCCGAATGCTGAAGTCATCCTCGAGACACGAGGTCTGGCGAAGCACTTCGCGCTGGCCGGCGGCTTCATGGGATTCGGCAAAAAGCCGATCCTCAAGGCGGTCGATGGCATCGATATGGTGGTGCACGCGGGAGAGACGGTTGGACTTGTAGGTGAGTCCGGCTGTGGCAAAAGCACGACGGCGAAACTCTTGCTTGGGCTTGAGAAGCCGACCCGTGGCCAGATTTTCTTCAAGGGTGAAGACTTCACCAAGATGTCCCGGGCCGGTAAGCGGGACTACCGCAAGAATGTGCAGGCCGTGTTTCAGGACCCCTGGTCTTCATTGAACCCGCGGATGCGCGTGCGATCGATCGTCTCAGAACCACTCCAGATCGCGTCCAAGATGACCTCCGGCCAGATCAACTCTCGAGTCGACGAGGTGCTTGAAGAGGTTGGCCTGAACCCGTACCAGGCAAACCTCTATCCTCACGAATTCTCCGGCGGCCAGAGGCAGCGCATCGGTGTTGCACGAGCGCTCGCGCTCAACCCGGAGGTGATGATCCTTGACGAGCCGGTCTCTGCCCTGGACGTGTCGATCCGGGCGCAGATCCTTAACCTGCTTGTGGACCTTCAGAAAGAGCACAACCTCGCTTACCTGATGATCGCCCACAACCTGGCGACGGTCCGGTACATGTGCCACACGACCGCCGTGATGTACCTGGGAACGATCAAGGAGATCGGTGACTCAGAGCCGATCTTTGATAACCCGTTGCACCCGTACACGCAGGCGCTCATCTCCGCAGCGCTTCCGTCCCACCCGGATATTGAGCGCGAGGAGATCATTCTCCCGGGCGAGGTTCCGTCGCCGGTGGATCCGCCGTCTGGCTGCACGTTTAACCCGCGCTGCCCGGTGAAGATCGGTGATATTTGTGAGACGTGGGCCCCGGCTCTCGTAGAAGAAGAGACCAGGCACTGGGCTGCCTGCCACCTGTACGGCGATAGCCAGGAGAGATTTGCTGCAGGTGAAGCCGCTCCCGGGACGTCCGGCGGTTCCGCATAATTACCGGACCGTAGCCGACTCGCCGGACGCCGGTTGAAACCGGCCTGACCGCGGGAGCGACTCTGTATCAGGAATAAAAAGAGGCCACGGCATAACCGCCGTGGCCTCTTCGCGTGATGTCCGCATGTTCTTCGTTCATGGACCGCGTGCGCCGGTGACCCTGTGGTGTGCGTGCCGTATGGACGGGACCTCTTGCTGCATCGTCGTGGCTGATGGGCGCTCCGGGAGGACCCTTCTGCGCGTCTTTACCGGCCGATTATGGAACCCATGTTGACCGGAGGGTCTAACTGGTTCCCGGACTAGGATTCGAACCTAGGTTTGAGGATTCAAAGTCCCCTGTCCTACCACTGAACGATCCGGGAGCGCTTTACGTGTTCACAGATCCACGTCAACGCGGTCAAATTATAGCGAGGGTTTTCGACCGTCTCAGCGAATGTTCATGTGGGTTTTCCCTAGGTACCGGGGCTCGCGAAAATCAACCCGCGTACGGTGGAGCGCCGTAATGCCGCACCGATGTGATTGCCGGTAACCTCGTATTGGTTCGCGGGAGATCGATGTGGCCGGTCCACGCCCGGGGCCCGGTATGTCTGAACGGGAATGGCGACCAGAGTCTGGAGTTTTGATGACCGTCGACTCGATGCGACAGTCTGAACGGGAGAGGGGGATCACCGGACTAGAGACGGCGATCATCCTCATTGCGTTTGTCGTGGTGGCGTCCGTGTTTGCGTTCACTGTGCTGTCTACCGGGGTGTTTTCGGCCGAGCGCAGCAAGGAGACCGTTTACGCTGGCCTGTCCGAGGCACGCAGTTCCCTTGCGACGCGCGGCAGCCTCGTCGCGTTCACGGGCAAGGTAGTCGCCGTTAAAACTCCCTACAAGTTCAGTTTCGTCGTGTCCTCGGCCGTCGGTAGTAGTGACCCTGTCGATCTAACTCCACCGTATACAAAGGACGATACCGGAACCGACCCGGACCTGGTGTCCGGGGCGAAATACAGGATTACGCTTAACTACGCGGACAACAACACCTTCCTCGCCGACATACCCTGGACCGTGTTGTTTATCGGCAACAGCAACTCGGACTTCCTGCTCGACAACGATGAAAAAGCGGAGATCACCGGCTGGCTGCTGGACCGCAACACGCAGACCGCGATCGGCTCGAACGACTCGGTGGCATACATGGACGGGACAGGTGACGGAGGCGGCGCCGGCGGCATGACAAGCTCCGACACATTGCTTGCCATCAGCGAAAGGTTCACGCTTGAGGTCATCTCCCCGTCCGGGGCGGTGCTTATCATCGAGCGCTCCCTGCCCTCCGCGTTCAAAAACGTGATAGACCTCAAGTAGGCGGCGCCGGTTCGGAACATTGGAATATCTGGGGAATATCTGGAACTGCGGAGCACCGGGAGGAGCGGCATGATTGCCGCTCCTCTTCGCGCTCTTATCCAGATTCCCGGGGGCTATCGG
>JADFRU010000226.1:0-3775 GCA_022561115.1 Chloroflexota bacterium
GTTTCTGACCCAGACAGAGCTGAATAAGCTGGCAGACGCTCAGGATAGGGTCGGCCAGAATATGACGGCGAAGGCCGCCGGGAGCCCGGGCGCTACCGCCTGATCGCCCTTAATCGCCCTGCATCACCCCACTATCACCAGGTACACCTCGAACGGCCCGTGGATGCCGTCCACGATAGTGGCGGCGATATCTCCGGTACGGCTCGGCCCCGAGATCAGGTTCATCGAGCCCTCAATCGTGCCGTCCAGGAAGGCGGCGCGTTCCAGTGTGAAAAGCTCGTCCAGTGACGGCAGCACGTCGCCGCGGTTGAGGATGGCGATGTGCCGGCCGGGCGCGAGCGACACCAGCCGTGACAACCCGCGTCGCGGGTGGAGTACCACAGTGCCCGTCTCGGCAATGGCGTAGTCCACGCCGGTAATCCCGGCGTCCACATCAAACGCCGCGTCACGCAGCCCGCCATCGCTGCCCAGCGAGTCGGTAGTCGCCAATCGCAGTTCAACACCGGCCCCGGCAAGTACGGAATCGACCGGCACGGCATCGAACACCGACTGGTCAGACCGGAGCGCAGTTTTGATCCCGGCCCCTGCGCAGATCCGGGCAATCACATCAGCCGCGTCCTCCGGCGAAGCGACGCGGGAGACCCTCCACCCGGCCGTGGCCGCTGACTCAGCGATAGCGTCCAGCAGTTCATCCGCCCGCTCACGCATATCCCGTCGCACAGACTCCGCTTCGGCTGCGACCTGGTCAGCGCTCTGAAACAGGTGCGTTGCAGAATCGGCTTCCGGTGGCCCCGCGGCGCGGCCCAGCGCTGAGCGCACACGTTCGAGAAACGCCTGCGCCTGCGGTCCGGCAGTCCCGGTACTCACAGCACCCCGTCCCCTCTCCGCTTGCGCGCCTTGAACCGGTCACGGAACGGTTTTCTAACCGGGATCGGCAGGTCACGGCTTCGCGTCCAGCCGGACAGCGGTGGCGGCGACCGGCGCAAAAAGCCACCCCGGGCGAACGGGCGAGCGGCCAGGTTCGCCAGTTTTCCGCCGAGCCGGAACCTGCCCGGCGAGAGGTTGCCAAATCGCCACAACTTCCAGCCCTGCCGCTCGGTCCAGCCGGAGCTTCGAACATCCGGAGGACCCTCGGACACCTGCTGGCGCAGGTGCAACAACATCCGGGGGAGGTCAATGCGGACCGGGCACACCTCGCGGCAGGCTCCGCAGAGAGACGAGGCGAACGGCAGGTCCTTCCCCTGTTTCAACCCGGACATAACGGGTGTTACCACGGCGCCGATCGGGCCCGGGTACACCCAGCCGTAGCTGTGCCCGCCCACCTTCCGGTACACGGGGCAGGCGTTCAGGCAGGCGCCGCAGCGCAGGCAGTAGAGCGCCTCCCGCAGCTTTGGATCGGCCAGCAGACGCATCCGGCCGTTGTCCACGATCACGAGGTGGAACTCTTCCGGACCGTCCTCCTCATCGGGACGCCGCGGGCCGCTCATCATCGTGACGTAACTGCTGATGCGCTGGCCGGTGGCGGACCGTATCAGGATGCGCAACATAAGCGCCAGGTCCTGCATCGAGGGCACGATCTTCTCCATGCCCATCACGGCGACGTGGACGCGTGGTATGGAGGTGCACATCCGGCCGTTGCCTTCATTGGTCACGAGGACGATGCTGCCGGTCTCAGCGACCCCGAAGTTGACGCCGGTGACCGACATATCGGCCCGCTGGAACGTCTCCCTCAGCATCCCGCGCGCCGTGGTCGTCAGCTCCTCGGGAGTGTCCCCCGGTGGCGCTCCGGTTTTCTCGGCGAACATCTCGGCGACCTGTTCCTGTGACTTGTGAATCGCCGGGGCGATGATGTGATACGGCGCTTCACCGGCAAGCTGGATGATGTACTCGCCGAGGTCCGTCTCGACCGCCTCGATGCCGACCGCCTCCATCTCGTGAGCGAGGCTCATCTCCTCCGACACCATCGATTTGCTCTTGATGACGGTTCGCACGTTCCGGGCGCGCGCCAGGTCAAGGATGTAGCGGGTGGCGGCGGCCGAGTCATCGGCGAAGAAAACGTTTCCGCCGTTGGCCTCCACCTTCCCGGCGAACATCTCAAGGTAATAGTCCAGGTTGGCGATCGTGTGCTCCTTGATCGCCCGTCCGCGGTCGCGCTGCTCCTCCCACCCTTCGGTGGCGGCGCCGGCCTCGATCCGCTTCTTGTGGAAACCGTTGTAGACGGCCTCCATCGACATCTGGATCACGGGGTCGGCCAGGGTTTCCGCCGCGCCCTTTTTGAAATGCTCGGTAGTCGGCAGCATCAGGCCTGCGCCCCGAAGTCCCCAGAACCCCCAGAATCTCTAGAATCCCCGGCAGTCACACCGCCCACGGGCATGTCCTCCGCCTGCCTCGTGGCTTCGTCGAGGATCTCGGCGATGTGGCGAATCTGCTGCGCCGAGCCGCGTCGCCGCAGACCGCCCTCCATGTGCATGATGCAGCCGGTATCACCGGCCACGATCGTTTTCGCGCCGGTGGCTGCGGCGTTGTCCAGTTTTTCGTCCAGCATGGCGGTGGAGATGTCCGAGAACTTGACCGCAAACGTGCCGCCAAAACCGCAACACACCTCCGCCCGCTCCATCGGCAGCATCTCGAGACCCTGGACCCGCTTCAGCAGATCGGCAGGCTGATGGTCCACGCCAAGTTCCCGCTCAAGGTGACAGCAGCGGTGGTAAGTCGCCGTACCCTGTAGTCGCGCCGCGAGGCCCGTATTCGGATCGTCCTGTCCCAGCACATCCACCAGGAACTCGGTGAACTCGTATATGCGCTCCGCTACCCGGCGCGCCCGCTCCAGGTCCCCGGGGTCGGTCCCGGGCGACTCGCCCTCGAACAACTCCGCGTAGAAGTTCCGGACCATCGCACCGCAGGAACCGGACGGGACAACGATCGGGCCTTCCGTTGCGTCGAACACGTCCAGGAAGTGCCTTGCTACCGACCGCGCCTCGTCCTGGAACCCGCTGTTGAAAGCCGGCTGTCCGCAGCAGGTCTGCCCTTCCGGGAAATCGACTTCGACGCCGAGGCGTTCGAGAACGTTAACCACGCTCTCGCCCACTTCAGGACGAAACTGGTCGACGAGGCAGGTCACGAAGAGCTGGACGCGCGTGGGTGCGGGAGATTGGGACATCGTGGGCAAACGTAGCAGAACGGGACACGCACGTGAAGCACGTTGAAGCTGCACCAGCAGGAAACAGGCCAGAGCGCCAACCATGAGACCTTCGTAGCCGGTTATGGGTTCGTCCGAACGCGCCCGGTGGCTTTTGGAGGGCCGTCAAACGCTTTCAGATCGAGCAGGAAACCAGGGGTCGATAGCGGTTCGGCCCCGCGCGCGCAGCTGTCGGCAAGCCGCACACAATGCCATCGGCCCGCCGCTTCCCGTGATAGCCTGCCTCGGCTGCTCTTTAAATTTGCTTAACCCGAATCCTGGAAACCCCGCTTTGGCAGAGAACCAGTACGACATCACGGTGGTCGGCGCAGGAATCATCGGTCTTTCGACCGCGCTGACGCTGTTGCAACGCCACCCGGGCCTCAAGATCGCCGTCCTGGAAAAGGGCGGCGACATCGCCCAGCAACAGACCGGCCACAACAGCGGCGTCATCCACTCCGGCATCTACTACCGGCCCGGGTCGTTCAAAGCGCAGTACTGCGTCGAGGGTCGCGCTTCCATGGTGAAGTTCTGCCAGGAGAACGAGATCCCGTACCGGTAGCTTGGAAAAGTGATCGTGGCGGCGGACGAGGTGCA
>JADFRU010000227.1:0-3770 GCA_022561115.1 Chloroflexota bacterium
TGCCGAAGTTGGACGTTAGCGGCTTCCAGCCTCCACCTGGAGCCCTCCGATATATGGTTCACGATTAAAAGAACGGCTGACATCCCGCCGAAGAAAACGCCCGCTACCGACCAGACCGTGCGCTTTACACTCGCAAGACGTGACCCTACGTCCCGGTGCACGGCAAGAATCGCCATGGGCAGTCCAACGCCGCGAAAGTCCGGGGGCCGGTCGAGCATGAGCCCGAAGGTCTGCATCACCTGAATCTCAGCGGGAATCCCGGCCAGGTTGACGATCTCAACTTCGTTTGCGAGCGCAGATGCCGGGATCCCGCGCCGGGCGTCTTGAATCAGCGGATGGGACGGCGTCAACGCTACGGTGGAGCCGGGGTCTGTCGTGTACAGGACCGAGCCGTCCAGGCCGAAGATTTCCACCTTCGCAACGTCCATTCCGAACAATGAGCGGCGCATGAAACCATCGAACTCGACGGTGGCGGTAAGCGGTCCGATTTGATCACGCAGGTCGGACGACGCATCGCCTGATAACCCGCCGGCGGCAAGGGGTCCGTGATGGATCGCCTGGCCGAGGAAATCGATTTCCCGCGCCTGCTGATTCCGCGTGACGGCCAGGAAATCCTCCCGCGAGATCTTCGCGCCGCCGATAACGATCACGGCAGATATCGCAGCGATCGTCAACAGTCCGATCACGACCGGACGCTGGGCATATTTTCCGAGCTGTTCGAGGATCATCCGCATCCGGTTCCGTCACACCGGGTGAACCGTCGGCCCCCCGGCGCCCGGCTGTAGACGGACGAGTGACCGGTGGACTCTGGACCCGGGGAGCGCGGAGGGCAGCTTCCCGTTCAGTAGTGGTACTAACGTACTTGAAGCGCGCGTGAAATGTGTACGCGCGCATCCGCGGCGGAAGTGGGGGTTATCCCCCCACAACGCCGGGTCCGGCCGGGTGGTATAACAGTCCGCCGGACGCTGGCAATCGCCCCGCGATCTCGGGATTGACCGCGCCCCGCGCCGGGCGTATCGTCGCTCGGCGCTGACAACTTATCATCGCGTGCCGCCGCAACGCTGACCCATATGCCTGCCAAGATGAGGAACATCCGATGAAGATTACGGGGATCAAGCTCCGCAGACTGCACGGGACGATGGAGTTTCCGGGAGAGTTCTGGGAGGAACGGCTTATCCAGCCCCTGGACATCTACCCGGAGTACAAGGCGCGCGGCGCGAGCTGGCTGCAGAAGACCGATGACAGCCACTACGCCATGTCGAGCATATTCCTGGAGGTGGAGACGGACGAGGGCGTGACCGGTATCGCCGGGCCGATTGATGACCTCCAGGCCTACATAATCTCGACGCGGCTGTGGCCGATCCTTGAGGGCAAGGACCCGACCGCAAATGAACTGCTGTGGGACCAGATGTTCCGGTCCTCCGTCCATGGCCGGCAGGGCGAGACGATGATGGCGATCAGCGCAGTTGACTGCGCTCTCTGGGACATCCGCGGAAAGGTGTTCAACGCGCCGGTCGTCAGCCTGCTCGGGGGACCGACGCGGACCGAAATCCCGGCATACGCAAGCATGCTCGGCTTCAACGTAGATGACCCGGGCCTGGTCCGTGAGCGCGCACTTGAGTACCGGCGGATGGGGTATCGCGCCCAGAAGTGGTTCTTCCGGCACGGGCCAATGGACGGCCCGGAAGGTCTCAAAAAGAACGTGGAACTCGTGCGGACGCTTCGGGAGGCGCTCGGCGATGACGACGACATCATGCTGGACTGCTGGCTCAGCTGGAACCTGACATACACCCGTCAGATGATTGAGCGTATCGAGGAGTACCACCCACGCTGGTTGGAAGAGACGGCGATGCCGGACCGCATCGACACCTACTCAGATATCCGTTCAACAACCTCTATCCCGTTGTCGGGCGCCGAGCACGAGTACACGCGCTGGGGCTTCAAGCGATTCATCGACGCCGGTGCGCTGGACGTGCTACAGCCGGACATCTACTGGGCCGGGGGCATAACAGAGACCGTCAAGATCGCTTCGTACGCTTCAGTCCATGATCTGCAGTGCATTCCGCACGGCCACTCAAGCCAGGCCAACGCACACTTTTCCTGTGCGATGGTGCCGACGCTGACGCCGATACAGGAGTACCTGGTCAAGTGGAACGCCGTTCACCAGTTCTTCCTGCAGGACCCGATTGTGCCCCGGGACGGGGTGATCCACGTCTCACTCGAGCCCGGTATGGGCATGGAGCTGGACGGGGACAAGATCGAATCAGAAGAACTTCTGGAGTTCTAGCTCCGGCCGGCTGATGGGGACCGCTTGCTGCGGCCTCGCGCTGTAGCGAAACACGCGTTTACTTGAGGCGTTTGGGGACGCCCACGATGGCATGTCGCCGGCGCTTCTTTAACTCGCCGCCGGGTGGCGCGTCGTGGAGAAACGCGTCCGCGATCACGTGCAGGTGAACATCCGGAAGGGGGAATCGCGCACAGGGAGAACCTCGGAATCCGGTCCATCCCGGGTTCCGGGATATGCGCCTCTCCGTGATAGACTCCGGCCGCTCTGGACTACCCGTTATTATCCGATTTCTACCCCGATAATCGTTTGGGCGTGTGCGTTTCCGCAAAGCGTCCGAGGAGCCTCATTTGGTGGACTTGCAGTACTTTCCGCTCCCGGGCGCGCCGATCGACGAGATCGATACCCCGGCCATCATCGTGGACCTGGACGTCGCAGAGGCCAACATCGCCCGCCTGCAAGATTTTGGCGACGCGAACGGTACGAGCATCCGGCCGCACTCGAAAACTCACAAGAGCCCGGTCTTCGCCCGCAAACAGATCGAGGCCGGTGCTATCGGCGTCTGCTGCGCCAAGGTCGGTGAGGCTGAGGCGATGGTCGCCGGGGGTGTCAAGGACATCCTGATCCCCAACCAGGTGATCGGGGCGACCAAGATCGCACGGCTTGTGGCGTTGGCCTCGGAGGCCAACATCGTGGTGGCGGCCGATGACCCGGACAACGTCCGGCAACTGTCTGCTGTGGCGAGCGCCGCCGGCAAAGTCGTCGGGGTGATTGTGGAGGTCAACGTCGGCATGGACCGCTGCGGCACAGAGCCCGGTGAAGACACGACGGCGCTGGCCAGGGTGATCGCTGATTCACCGGGACTCCGGTTTGACGGCGTGATGGGTTATGAAGGTCACACCGTGGCGGTACGTGATGAGTCAGAACGACGGACCAACGCCGAGATCGCGATGGCGAAGCTGATAGGCGCAGCGGACAACATTGAGGCGGCGGGACTTCCGGTCAAGGTCATCAGCGCGGCCGGCACCGGCACGTACAACATCACCGGCAAGATGGACCGGATCACCGATCTCCAGTGCGGCTCTTACATCTTCATGGACGGCGACTACCTTGAGGTTTTCGATGACTTCTCCCCGGCGCTGACGGTGCTGGCGACGGTAATCAGCCGGCCGACGTCAGATCGCGCCGTGCTGGACACCGGCATGAAGGCGATGTCTATCGACCGCGGTCTGCCGATCGTGGTGGGCGCCCCGGGCGCCGAGTTCACAAAGATCTCGGAGGAGCACGGGGTCATGTCGGTGGAGGGCGAGGCGCAACGGCTGAAGGTGGGCGATAAGGTTCATCTGCGGCCGATGCACGGGGACACGACGATAAACCTGCACTCCCACTACTTTGGTGTGCGCAACGGCCGGCTGGACTCGGTGATCGAAATCGCTGGCCGGGGCCGGTTCCGCTAGCAGCGTATCCCGGGGCAGAAATCAGGAGG
>JADFRU010000228.1:0-3769 GCA_022561115.1 Chloroflexota bacterium
CTCGTCGATCTCGCGTCCGCCCCAGTCCGCCCGGGGTATCCGGTCCCATACTCGCTCGCCCGCAGCCTGCAGCCGCGCCGAGAGTTGATCCAAATCGACTCCCGGAATCGACCGCTCTTCCATCACGGTTTTACCGTTAATGACAACCTTCTTGAGATCTTCCTCCCGCGCCGAGTACACCAGGTTCTTGAGCGGATCACGGAAGGGCGACATCCACATGCCGCCCGTCTCCCAGACGAGCAGGTCTGCCTTTGCCCCGGGGGCCAGCCTTCCCAGATCGTCCCTTCCAAGCGCGGCCGCGCCTCCGAGAGTCGCAGCAGTGAACACCTCCGCCGCGGTCGATCTCTCGGCGTTCCTGCCCGTGACCTTCCCCAGAACGGCGGCCCAGCGCATCGCCTCAAGCATCGACTGGGGGGCGGTGTCTGTCCCGATCGCCATGTTCACACCGGCCGACAGGTAGCCGCCGAAGTTCTCAAGGGCTATACCCCGTCGAGCGAACACCCACGGTGCGTGCGCCACGGTCGCCCCGGCATCGCCGAGAATCTCGATGTCGTTTCCGATCTGGTTGATCCACGAGTGAGAGTTCGGGAATATCCCGTGTCCCACAATCGCCATCGGCCCGCGACGCCCACCGCCCGGGTCAAAGAACCCGATATCAAGCAGCCACTCGATAGGCGTCCTTCCATGCCTGCGCACCATCTCGTGGTACTCAACCACCGACTGTGACGCGTGGGTCTGTATCGGAACGTCAAGGTCGCGCGCCGCATCGCAGGCCCGCCGGAACAACTCCTCGGTACAGGTGTCGACCTGCATCGGGCATAGCATCCCGCGGATCAATCCGGCATGTGCGCCGTCGTTACGCTCGATGAACTTGATGGCGCGTTCAAGCCCGTCCAACCCCGCCTGCTCGTCCCAGTCGTAAACCACCTGGCGTCCGTCCGGCGTGTGCCAGCGGCCGGACCGGAACACCGGAGCGACATACATCCGGAGGCCGATCTCGGCGGCGCGCTCCATGTTGTACTCCGGCATCGGGTCCATCGAAAACACCGTCGTGGAGCCGCTCATCACGAGTTCCACCGACGAAAAGTCCAGGCAGGCGCGGGTGCCGTCATCATCCTGCGCTCCAGACCTCGCGGGGAGCATCTCGAAAAGGCCGGACATCCCGAACTGCCGGCGGCCAACGTCCTCGATAAACGACTTGTCGAGCGGCGATCCGCCTATGTGCGCGTGGAGGTTCACAAAGCCCGGCGTGACCAGTCCGTCCTTTGCATCCACTTCAACGTAGTCCGCACGCGGCCGCCACTCAGAGTGCGGGCCGACCCAGGTGATCGTGTCACCTTCGTACGCAACCACACCATTCACGATGTGGCGATGCGCCTGACCGTCAAACCCGATGACGTGGCCGGCGTGGATAGCCGTCCCGTTAGACATGACCGCTCCTTAAGTGCGTCGTCCGGGCTGGCCGTCCCCGGCCTACCAGGCCTGATGACCCCCCGAGCGAGCCGGGACTACGACCGGGTCGCGTGGCGCGTCCGTCCCGGCGGGGGCGGCATGAGTCCGGAGCAGGTAGTTAAAGGCCAGCGCCCGCCACGGCCTCCAGTGCTGTGCCGTCTTCTCGACAGTCTCTCCCGCCGTAGAGCCGGGCGGCGCCAGGTTCGCAACCGCATTCCTGAGACCCAGATCGCTCGACGGAAACGCATCCATGTGCCCGAACACCCGCATGGCGAGCATGTTGGCGGTCCACGGCCCGATCCCGGGGAACTGCTGCAAGCGCAACAACAGCCCGGGCAGCTCGCTGTGATCGTAGAGGTCAAGGGACCCGTCGGCAACCGCGACGGCGAACGAATGAATTGCAAGCGCCCGTGCTCGTGGGAGCCCCATCTCATCGATATCGGCCTCGGCGAGCCGATGGGCGGACGGGAAGAGGAATCCGAGGCCGATCTCTTCGAGGCCCGGTACCGGAATCCCAAGCTCACGTGCAATCCGGCCCGCAAGAGTGCTTGCGCCCCTGACCGTCACCTGCTGTCCCAGGATTATCCGGATAGATGTCTCAAACCTGTCCCATGATCCCGGGACCGTGAGCCCGGGCCGGGAAGATACCAGGGGAGCGAGTACGGGATCGCCCGCCAGGTCCTCCCTGGCCTGTGAAATATCGACATCCAGACCGAACAGGCTCCGGCAACGCGCTACGTCCCCGAGCAGTCCGGTAAACGACGGCAGGTGGGCGATCAGTTCCAGGCCAGGACCCCCGGGGCCGCTGCCGGCAGACACTTCTATAACACCCGGGAACCCGCAGGTGTTCGTGACGCGCCGGTACACGCCGTCGACGACCGACTCAACACCCGGAATAGCACGCGGCGCCAGGTATTCCAGGATGGCTGCGAAATCAAACCCTGATGGGGTCGGAATTCGCAGCCGCAGTCCTCCGTCGACAACGAGGCGGTCCGCCTTCCGGCGTTTTCTCCGCAGCTCGCTCGGCGTGAAACGGAACACCTGCCTCACAACCCGGTTCATCTGCCGGATGCTCCTGAAGCCAGATGCGGAAGAGATGTCGCTTATCGTCAGATTTGTCTCATCCAGGAGTCTGCGCGCGAAGTGGGCGCGCCTGGACTGAGCTATCAGGGCCGGCGTTGCCCCAATGTGATCCTCGAAGAGCCGGTTCAGATGACGCGGACTGATGCCGATACGCCTGCCGAGGGCGGCCGCGGTGTTGTTATCCATGAACCCGTCGGCGATGAGCATTAACGCCTGCCGAACAACCTCGGGCGTGGCGCCGTCTATGAGCACGTCGTCACGCCGGTCCGGACGGCATACCAGGCACGGCCTGAAACCGGCCGCCTGCGCCGCCACCGCCGAAGGATAGGCGGCGCGGTTCGCTGGTTTGGGGCGTCCAGAGCAGCCCGAACGACAGTAGATGCCGGTCGTGAAGACTGCATTTACTTCCCGCTCGGCCAACTCGGGGATGATCATGACTGTATTCTGCCGTCGCTCTCCGGGTTGAACCGGACATATTCGGACACGATAACGCGTTCGTAGCGCAGCCGTCCGGAAACGGCCAGTCGAACCGGGTTGCAGGGCCTAACGTCGGGTCCATGAACAAGAGACGACCCGGCAGTGCGCCGACCGTCGATAGCGCGCCGTTCGCGACGACCGATTGGTCGCTACTGGCGATCATCTCAATCATCTGGGGATCGGCGTTCCTGTGGACGGCGATCGCGCTGGAAGACTTTTCGGCGGAGTCTGTCGCCTTTCTGAGGGTGGCGCTGGGCGCGACCGGACTTGCCGTATTTCCGTCGGCGCGGCGGCGCATCGCCAGAGAGGACTGGCCAAAATTGCTCATCGTCGCCGTCGAGATCGGAAGCGACTTGAGCGGCTGCGACCATCTCGCGATAGAACGCGATCTGCTTGCCACGCGGAAGCGATTTGGCCACCTCGGGCGTCATCTGCGCGTCAGCCGGGAGCAGCTTGCCCAGCTCGACACAGCGGTCGAAGTCAAACGCCAAGAACGACGCGTGGACTGCCCTCGCCAATAACTCAAGCGAGGCCGGCTCTTTGGCGCTTCGCCGGTAGAGTTGCTCGAAGAGCAGGGCACTTTCATGGTGCGAGGCCGGGTCATAAGCCAGGAACAAGTCAAAGGCCAGCCGCTGTGGATCAACTTCGTCTGTCGGCACCACGTCGATGACACGAGGGCGCAGGCCGTCAAGAAATTCGACGAGCCGATTCTGTCGCTCTCCGCGAAGGGCGACGCGGCGGCCCTCATGCTCCACGT
>JADFRU010000229.1:0-3765 GCA_022561115.1 Chloroflexota bacterium
TCCCACATGTCGCCGCCCACAACGTCCACGCCCCGGCTGACGCGCTGGCCGACCCAGTAATCCTCTGTCTCGTCGATCAAGGGCAGGTTCGCTTCGAGCACCTCCATCGACTTATCGACCATCTCTTGCTCGGTCATGCCAGAGTCAAGCTGAAAATACTTGAGCGTGTTGCTGAAGCGAGCGATGTGCTCTTCAATCTTGAAAATCTTGTGGCCGAACGTGCGCGTCATGTCGAACGCGCCATCGCCGTACTTGAAACTGCGGTCGCGGAACGAGACGAGCGCCTGGCTCTCCGGGACGATCTTCCCGTTGAAGTAGGCGACGCGTTCCCTGGTGGTCGTGGTCATTAAATCCCCCTTCAAGATGGGATGTGGGAGACGGGATGCCGGAATTGCGTGACCGGACACGCGCCCGGCTTTTCAAAGCGCTAATTTGCACCTGCGGGGATATTAGTGGCAGCGCAGCGGAGGGGCAACCGGCCAGCTAACGCTCGTGGACGAGATTCAGCCTGTAGCCCACGCCGCGTTCGTTGGCGATGGGGTCAAATCCGGGAACGACTGCGCCGAACTTTGCCCGGATTCGCTGGACGTGGACCTTCAGGTAGTCGGTCTCGGTGACGTATTCCGCTCCCCAGACAGCCCGCAGCAGCTTTTCGTGCGGCACCACGCTCGGGTATCCCTGCACAAACTGGGCGAGCAGTTTGTACTCCAACGGCGTGAGTGGAATCTTCTGACTGTTGTACGTGACTTCGTGGGCGGCGAAGTCAAACCGCAGGCCATTTTCATCGAACGTTTCCGGCTCCGATACACCGGAATCCCGTTGCGTCCGGCGCAGCACCGCCCTGATGCGGGCGAGAAGTTCCATCGCGTTGAACGGCTTTGTGACGTAGTCGTCGGCGCCAAACTCGAGGCCCTTGACCTTGTCCATGTGCCGATCGCGAGCCGTCAACATGACAACCGGGACCTCGGACGTCTCGCGAATGGAGCGCATCACGTCAAACCCGGTCATGTCAGGGAGACCTACGTCCAGGACGACGATATCGGGATTCTCGCGGCGCACCTGTTCGATAGCGGACTTCCCATCGACCGCATCAAGAACCTCTGCGTCCGGCCACCTGAGGTTGAAACAGAGAGTCACCGCCTCCGCAATATCCGGATCATCATCGACTACGAGAACCTTCATCATCCCTCTCCACACATACGGAGGACCTCGATCCCCTCACCAAACATGTGATTACGTTACGAAAAACGTAACACGAATGACCCCTTCGCTCAAAGGCGGAGTCAACCATTCCTGTGAAGGTTCTCCGCCTCCCACGTTTGACAACTCCACGCCCGGGTTACGGCTCGTTCCAGGGATTTCAGGCCCGGCCGTTCGACCGGGACGTCGATGGTCGTAATACGTTTGCGGATACGATCAGCGAATCCGCAACTTTTCATGAAACCTTCCAGCACGTGACGGTCACCGCCGATCGCCAGCGCGTGCAGGTTTCGCTCGTACGGGCCGAGCCGAGTTGTCGCCACCGAGCACAGCTGTTCGTACAACTTCGCAATCCAGACCTCGCGATTGCGCTCGAACCGCCGCTGTGACTGGCCGCCTTTACGGTGACGGCCTTTGACGTATCGAGTCCCGGTCTTACTGTCCACCAGTTTTTCATCGTCGGCTACACCGACCGCGTACGCCCCGAGCCTGAGCAGAATGAATCCGATTGTGCGCCGTTTTGTGAGCGAGGCGATGAGCGGCCCAAAATACGGTCCGTCCTGCACGCGATCACCGTCGTTGATCTCGACGGCAAACGCCGGACTGATTGCGATCTGTGTCGCCGGGCCGGTCACGAGCACGAGTCCGGTCTGGGACCGGCGGGCCGCAGGGGGGAGCCAGTCCCAGCCCGGCGCCTCACCGGAGCCGGGAGGGACGTACATCGTTTCCAGCACGCCGCCCGCACTTGATTCGAGGCTTGATTCGCGGCTTGATTCGCCGCCCGATTCGAGCTCGTGCAGAAACCGGGTCATCCGGGTGCGGCTCAGGACGCGCTCGCGATACGGGTGGCTGTTAGTCGTCATCGGTCGCGCACCATACCGCTACAACGTCCAGCGCCGGCCGCGCGCTTCGACGGTCGACCGGTCGATGCGTGCCCCGAGCCCGGGTCCTTCCGGGATGTAGATGCGCCCACCCTCGATACGCTCTGCGGGCTCAAGTACAGAGGCGCGCCACTCGGCCTCGCCCCAGGCGTGCTCAAGCGGCCGCGACGCCGCGCTGGCGAATGCGGCGCTGGCGTGGGCGCTCGCCAGTTGTGACACCGGGCCGGATGGCGAGTGAAGTGAGACGGACCCGGGAGCGGAGGCTTCCAGCGCCCGTCCGATCTCCACGGCTTCACCCACGCCCCCGCAAAACTTTATGTCCGGCATCACGACGTCCATGATCCCGCCCTCGATCATCCGGCGAAACAATGCGATGCCGTATCCAGATTCAGCCCCGGCCACGTCCATCGTTGCGCGTTCCCGGATCTGCTTCATAACGTCCGGGTGCTCGATGCCGTCCACGGCCTCCTCGTACCACGCCACGCTGGACTCTCGAAGGGTGACTTCAAGTGCGATGCCGGAATCGAGATCGAACCGGCTGTGACAATCAACGAACAACAATATTTCCGGCCCGATAGCCTCCCGCACCGCCACAATGCGGTCAATCCCGGCCCGCGCCGCCTCCGGCAACCCGGGCTCCTCGAAGGGCGCGTGCGCCTCGTCAAACGGCGCGCACTTCACGACCTTGAAACCCCGGTTCACGGCCTCTCGCGCTGCGGCGGCAAACGCCTCGGGCGATCGGTCCCTGGGGCCGTCGTCGTCTGGCAGCATCGACCGGTTCATGTTGCCGTAGAGCATTACAGAGTCCGTCTTCTGGCCGCCGAGGAACTCCGTAAGGCTTATCCCGGCCCGCCGGGCCTGGGCGTCTGCAATAGCGCTCCGGAGGGCGCTCACGGCGGTGGCCCCGGCGCGATCACCCGTCAACTCGGCGACGGTCAGGCCCAGCCTGTCCGGGACGTCCGCCTCGCCGCCGGGCGGGTCCATGCGGAGTCGCTCGGCGTAACCGGCGGCAAGCTGCGCGATCTCGGTAGCAGCGCCGGGACCGGCGAGTTCGGCAAGGCCGGTGTGTCCGTCCGTGTCGGTCACTTCAACGAACACCCAGTCGTGCGTGCCGCGTACATGGACCGAAATGAACTCAACCCGGGCGATGTGAAACTGCTCCGTGGCCAACGCCTGCGGCGCTCCTTTGATTTCCTTGACGATTATCGATGGGCGCCGGTTGTCAGTCCGGGCGCTTCACGACCGGCAGGCCTCGCAAACCATGTCACCGTGAACGTCCCGGACTTCACTCACGGCGGGAGAAGACTGAGAGCCTGTCTTGAGCTCGCCTATGTACGGGAGATGCCTCATCGTACAACCGCGCCCACCGGCAATTTTGAGATAGTTGAAAGCATGATGGGCGAGTCTGGCAATCGCCCGGGTTACGATTTCGGACCAGTTACTGCGCATAATTGGGCCGCAATTCCACTCGGCGGGAGCAGTAGATTGGGGGACTATGGCGAATCAATCCCGTGGGCCTGACCCGGTCCGGCTGAATCTCATAGCCGCCCCGCCGGTTACGTTCGGCCTTCCCTTTGGCGCCGGGATTGTTCTGCACGTCATGACCGGAGGCGAGATCGAGACCGGGAATAACATCATTGCGGTCGGGTTCGGCATTGCGTTAGTGGCGGTCGGACTGTTCCTG
>JADFRU010000230.1:0-3764 GCA_022561115.1 Chloroflexota bacterium
AGCGTCAACTCTTCGGGACGGTCGGGATAGACGGGCTGTACGGTCCGACAGAAACCCTGGTCGTGGCCGACGAATCTTCCGATGCCGAGTTCTGCGCCAGCGACCTGCTGGCGCAGGCGGAACACGACGTCCGGGCCCGCCCAATTCTTGTCAGCACGTCAACGGAGGTCGCCGACGAGATCGAGGCGGCGCTCGACCGGCAGCTTGCGGTCCTGCCGCGTAAGGCCATCGCCGGCGAGGCTGTCGAATCGAACGGAGTGTCGGTGATAGTCGCGTCCGTAGAGGAGGCGATTGAGGTTGCGAACGCCGTTGCGCCCGAGCATCTTTGCCTGGCGATTGCCGATCCCGACCCCTACATTCCTCTCGTGCGCAACGCAGGTGGCGTGTTCGCCGGGGAGTACTCCGCAGAGGTGATCGGTGACTACGTTGCCGGACCGAGCCACGTGATGCCAACGGGTGGCACGGCGCGGTTCGCCTCGGCCCTTAATGTGCGCCATTTCCTGCGCTTCACGCCAATCGTTGACCTGGACGCAGACGGGTTCCTGGCCATCGCCCGGCAGGCGGCCGAACTGGCGCGCACCGAGCAACTTCACGGGCATGCCCGTGCAGCGGAGATAAGATTGAAGCGGCTTCTCGGGGAGTAGCCCGGGCATCCGACCTGTGGTGTAATCCCCGAATACTTGGGAACACTGGCCGTGCGCGCAGCCAGGCGCGGCGGCCACCACGATCTACATCGATATTCCACGGGATCACGTTTGTCACAGCGCCAGATACAACAGTTGATGCGGCCGCACCTTGTCACGCCCGAGACGTACGCCACCGCGATTTCCCCGGACGAGATGGCGGCGAGGGCCGGGGTCTCGCCCGAGATGATCGTTCGCGTTAACCAGAACGAGAACCCGTTCGGGGCGGCGCCGGAAATCGCTGCGGCGCTCACCGATCTGCCACTGCACCTGTACCCGGACCCGAACCAGGTAAAAATCCGAGAGTCCCTCGCCGAATACACGGGGCACCCTGCCGAGCAGATCCTCGCCGGCGCCGGCGCAGACGAGATGATCGATCTCCTGATGCGGCTGTTCGTCGCTCCGGGCGACCGCGTCCTGGACTGCAAACCGACCTTTGGGATGTATCACTTCTGTGCCCGGGTCGCTGATGCCGAAGTTGTCTCGGTGGAGCGCGACGACGCCTTCGAGGTGGATGTAGACGCCATCGCCCGCGAGGCCGACGGCCGGACGAAGATCGTGTTCCTGGCATCGCCGAACAACCCGACGGGCAACATCCTTCCTGAGGGACAGGCCCGGGCGTTGCTGAAGCTCGGGTTCGTGGTCGTTGTTGATGAAACCTACTTCGAGTTTTCAGGCCAGACGCTGGCGCACCTGATTCCCGAGCACGAAAACCTGGTTGTTCTCAGGTCGTTCAGCAAGTGGGCAGGGATCGCCGGATTGCGCGTCGGCTACATGATCGCCGGGACCGAGATCGTCAGCCGGCTGATGGACATCAAGAACCCGTACAACGTGAACATCGCAGCGGAGGCGGCGTTGCTGGCGACGATGGAGCATCGAGATAAGCTGATGCACAAGGTCAAGGTGCTACTTGAACAGCGGCGCCGCATGGAAAAGGCGTTTGACGCAATGGACGGGGTCTCCTATGCGCCCTCGCATGCCAACTTCCTGCTGACTCGATTCGATAATCACCTGGCGGCTGATCTGTTTGAATCGCTCGTCAAAAAGGGCGTGTTTGTAAGACCTTTCCCGGATGAGCGTCTCAGTCATCATTTGCGGATCAGCGTGGGAACGCCGGACGAGACGACACGCGTGCTGGACGTTCTGTCAGAATTGGTCTGAAGTTGGCGCAGCCCTGGGACGCGATTACCGGGACGCAATCCGGGTAACGGGGACACGCGACTCCCTTGCACCCCGGGGCGTTATCCCCGGACCATTGCTCAGGCCATTCCCCGGCAACTGAAGCAACCGTTGAAAATCCTCGTACCGCGTCTCCGGCGCAACTACTTGAAAGCTTGAAAGACAGGCGAAATGACTGCGGACAGTACCCGTACGGCCACGATCGAACGTAAGACCGGCGAGAGCGATATCTCTATCACGGTGAATCTTGACGGCTCCGGCCGCTCTGAGATAGACACCCCGAACGGGTTCATGAACCACATGCTGGACGCACTGGCGCGCCACGGGTCACTGGATCTCTCGGTCCGGGCTTCCGGCGACACGGCTTCCGGCCCGCATCACATCGCGGAGGACACGGCGATCGTCCTGGGCCGCTGCATAGACAAGGCGCTGGGAGAACGACGGGGCATCGTGCGCATGGGACACGCGTTCGTGCCGCTGGACGAGGCGTTGACCATGTGCGTCATTGATCTCAGCGGTCGCGGCTACCCGGTTGTGGACTTGGCGTCGAACAACAACATCGGTGAGTTCCCGACCGATCTCGCGCGGCACTTCTTTGAGTCAGCATCGATAGAGGGACGGTTCAACATCCACCTGCGCGTTATGGCCGGCACGAACGAGCACCACGTGATCGAGTCCGCTTTCAAGGCGTTCGGACGGGCGCTGCGGGACGCCGTGAAGCTGGACGAGCGGAACCCGGACACGATCCCCAGCACCAAGGGCGCGCTGTAAGGCCGAGGGCGAATAGCGTCAGATCGTAATCGCCCGCGAAACAGGTGTGCTCGCTGGCACCGGTCCTTCGAGGGCCTCAGGACACTTGAGCGCCTCAAGACACCCGAGGGCCTCAGGACACACGAGGGCCTCAAGACACTCGAGAGCCTCAGGACACACGAGGGCCTCAGGGCACTGTGGTTGATGAAGGATCAGGCGCTGGGATCACCCTCGGCAGCCAGGGGGCAGGACACAAGCTAGCGCCCTGAGGCTCTCGAAGGGCCGGTGTATTGCTATGCGCCCACGGAATGGTGTGGGCCTTGATCTGCCCGGGGACGCGCCGCCAAACGTCGCCAACTCGTCCTGGGGTTCTTGCCCGGCCGTCTGATGGCTGAACTCAGGCCGGTTGCAGATCGAAGCTGAAACGCTCGATCACCGGGTTGGCGAGCAGCTTCTCGCACATCTCCGTAACCCGCTGCTCGGCCCTGTCGCGATCTGATTCATCGAGCCTGATCTCGATGTACTTCCCGGACCTGACGCTCTCGACCGAGTCAAAGCCGAGAGTCGCCAGGGCGCGCGCAATGGTCAACCCTTCCGGGTCGTTGACGGTTGGTTTAAGAGTGACGTGAACGGTTGCCAGGAACAACGTGCTAATCCCTAGAAAAGGTTGCCCGGAACGCTCTCAGGAGCGCGGTCCAGGTAGGCGTCGATGAACTCGTTTATCAGGTCGGCGTCAAACTCGTCCATCTGGAGGATGTGCCGCCATGATGTGATGGCGATGCGCGTGTCCATGTTCGGGTAGGGCGCCAGGATGAACTGGGCGTGGCTTGACGGTATCAAGGTCTCAAGCTGCCCCACCAGCTCTGCGCAGTCTTCTTCGCAGCGGTAGTTGATGACGATTCCGCCGTGTTCCAGGTTGTGGATCTGCACCTCGTCTCCGAGAGTTTGCCCGTAAGTGCCCCAGCGCGCGGGTGCGCCGAAAGGCGCACTCTCGTGTTGATTCAAAGGCGTGACGCCGTAGTGCGGTCCAGACGCCGCCGGCGTGGTGAAGTACGGTCCTCCGGATGTTCCAAGTTCTATATGACCTCTGCCCTGGTCCTGGAGGATCTCTACCGGCCCCCCGGTGTTCAAGCGCACGTTTGAACTGCTACT
>JADFRU010000231.1:0-3760 GCA_022561115.1 Chloroflexota bacterium
TGGGGCCCGGGTTCACGCTCGCCCCCCCGGACACGCTGACGAAGCTGATCAGCTCCGCCTTCACCAGGCGCAGGAGCCTTGCGCTCTCACTCTCCGGCAGCGGTTCAGCTATCGGCGAGACGATGCTGGTGCCGACGTCCGCGGTTGTCCTGACACTCAGCGGCTGGCGATCTGCCTACATCGTGCTTGCCGTCGTCCTGTTGATCGTCATCATCCCGATCTCGTACCGGTTGCTGAGAACGAAATTGGTGGCGCGCGCTGATGATAATGACGAAGGGGCTGTGGCCGACGAGGATCCGTCCGGCGCGCCGGCGTGCAGATGGATGCCGGACGAGGGGATGTCACTGAAAGCGGCGGCAAGGACGCCGATCTTCTGGGCGCTGACGGCCGGGTTCTTCACCTGAGGCTACACAATGGGCTTCGTGAATGCCCACTTCGTGGCCTTCGTCGAGGGGCTCGGCGCAGGGACCATCACTGCGGCGATCTCGCTCGCCAGTGTTGGCGTCATGGGCGTCGTCGGAGCCCTCGTGTTTGGCCACATGGCGGATCGTAGGGACACCAGGCGCATCCTTGCCGTGGCGTACAGCTTGCGCGGGATTGGCTACGGCGTCCTCCTCCTGTCAACCTCACTCCCGATGGCAACGCTTGGCGTGATGATCATCGGGGCGTCCTGGACGACCGTCATATCGCTCACCGGCGCGGTCAGCGCAGACCAGTTCGGACTGCGCCGCCTCGGCACGGTATATGGCGCCATATTCGGGATCATGCCGCTGGGCGCTGCTGCCGGGGTGTGGATTGCCGGGCGCGTTTACGACAGCACCGGCTCGTACGACATCGCTTTGTGGATCAGCATGGCCGTCGGGCTTACCTCCGCCGCTCTGATCGGCATACCGAAGTACCGCCAGCTTGCGCCGGCAGTACGGCCGGTGGCAGCGATCGCCGGTTGAGGCGAGGGTTTCAGCCGGGGGGATTCAGCCGGGATAATGTCGGATTTAGATACGTGATAGTTAATAAGCGCGAGTAAACTCATGTTAATTGCCCTGGAGCGCAGCACTTGGTAGACTGGGTCTATCGTGAACGCCGCCCACAGAGTTCCAGCAGGGCCATCTGAGGAAACGGATAATGACCACCGAGCAAAAGCTCACAAAAGAAGCCGTGATCGAGGCTCTAAAAGAGGTATACGACCCGGAGATCCCGGTCAACATCGTTGACCTGGGCCTCATTTACGATGTCGAGGTTGAGGATGGAGAGGTCGCCGTCGAGATGACGCTGACCGCGCAGGGTTGCGGCATGGGACCGTACATCGCCCAGCAGGCCGAGTGGCGGATCGCTGAGCTTGAGGGCGTAGAAGACGTCGAGGTGGAGTTGGTCTGGGACCCGCCGTGGTCTCCGGAACTCATCACCGACGACGGAAAACGGCTTCTCGGGCTGGATTAGCCGGGAGTCGACCAGCAACCGATATCATGCATGGGGCGGTCCGCGACAGGGCCGCCCCAGCCGCGTAACCATTTATATACAGGACACATCAGAAGTCACATGACCCAGAAGCAGCGGGAGCTGACACCCGAAGAAAAGACCAAAGTCGAGGGCATGAAGCGCAACTGGGAACAGAAGCGCCTTGTGACCGAGCGCCTCAAGCGAATCGGAAAACGCATCGGCGTTTATTCCGGCAAGGGCGGCGTCGGCAAGACGACTGTCGCCGTCAACCTGGCCGTGATGCTGGCGCAAGAAGGCGCTCGCGTCGGGCTTTTTGACTGTGATATTGACTGTCCCAACGTAACCCGCGTGATGCGGATTACCGAAGGCCCAAGCTCCGAAGACGGGAAGGTGATGGTCCCGCCGTCCCGCTTCGGCGTGCGCGTAATGTCGATGTCGATGTTCCAGGAGAACGAGGAAGAGGCGACGATCTGGCGCGGGCCGATGATCCACAACGCCATCAACCAGTTCCTGACGAACACGGACTGGGGAGACCTGGATTACATGATCGTGGACCTTCCCCCGGGCACGTCAGACGCTCCGCTGACGGTGATGCAGACGTTGAACCTGGACGGTTTCGTGGTGGTCACGACGCCGCAGGAGCTTGCGGCGCTGGACGCGAAGCGTTCCATCAACATGGTTCGCAAGCTCAACCTTGAAGTGCTCGGCGTGGTCGAGAACATGTCCGGTGACATCTTCGGCCAGGGAGCGGGAGAGGAGCTGGCCGAGGATATGGACCTGCCGTTCCTGGGCCGGATACAGATGCGCGCAGACTACCAGCACTCGGAAACGAAGCCGACGGTGTTCACCTGCGACGCGGTTGCGGACGAGTTCCACATAATCGCTGATGGGGTGAGAAAACGGCTGGCGGAACTGGACCCGACAACCTGAAGGGAGTTGACCAGCCCGCGAGGCTCCGCTTAACTCGGACGATGCGATGTATTGGCGCGTCCACCGGGAACGGCGGCCTGCGTCTCCCGATCCCCAGTTCTGGTCCCGGCAGTCTGAATCATGGCTGGCGTCGCTCCCTCACAGTTGTCGCCTCGCTCATCGCGATAGTTGCAACCGCATGCAACGGCGGTGACGTCCCACCTGAAACGGCGCCGGACACTCCGATCCCTGCCACCCCGACGCCGGAGCCACCCCTTCAGCAACGGCGACGCCCTCCCCCACACGAGTGCCACGGCCAACCTCAACGCCCGTCCCGCCGCCGCCGCCGATGACCGTAGACGGCTACCTGATAGAGACGTTCAGCGGTATCGACACCCCGGGCGACATGGCGTTTGACGGCGTAAACGTCTGGGTTGCGCACGTCGGGGACAACTCCGTCTCCCGGCTCGACGACAACGGGCGGATCATCGCCACATACCCCGTGGGCGTCTCTCCGCGGGCGATAACGTTTGACGGCGAGTTCATATGGGTTGGGAACAACGCGGATAGTTCTGTCACGAAGTTAGCCCTGGACGGCGAGGAGATCGGGACGTTCCCCGTGGGCGGTGGCTACACGTCTCCGGCTGCGATGATCACCGACGGGACAAATATGTGGGTGGTCGCATCATGGGGCAACTCCCTGCACAAGCTCGCCCCTGATGGCGAGGACCTCTTTTCCATCGCTGTGCCCGGCAACCACCCGTCACCCTGGGCGGTGACCTTTGACGGAGAGTCGATCTGGCTGGCGAGCCTGAACCTGCACACCATCGATAAGTTCTCCCTCGATGGCGAGTTGCTGGGGTCGTTCCCGGTCGGCAAGCGCAACGTGGACTACGAAGGCATAGGGACTGATACAGGCGGGCAGGGCCCAACTGCGTTGGCGTTCGATGGCGAGGCCGTGTGGGTGGCGTCTAACTGGCTCAACCTGGTAATCCGCCTCAGCACGGACGGCGAGATCCTGCAGGAGATCGAGGTGGGAGAGTGGCCGTCCGGGTTGGTGTTTGACGGCGAGTCTGTCTGGGTCAGCAACTTCGTCGACAACACCGTCACCCGGATAGCGCTGGACGGTGTTGAGATCATCACGCTGCCCGTGGGCAAAGGGCCGAACGGCATGGTCGTGGCCGGGGCCCGGCCCGGGCATGACGCCGCAATCTGGGTGGTGAACACGTCAAGCAGGACGCTGACCAAGATCACGCCGCCGCAATGATGACCGTCGGCACCCGCTGACCAAGCTGACCAACGAGATAACACGCCGAATTGGAGCCACTGGCTCGCGCTGTCTTTCTGAGCCGGAAGCGAGGAATCCCCCGCGCGTCGCAGTTGTATCGCGCGCCCGGCTCGGGGAAAAAGGGCG